>CAJUSB010000055.1 GCA_910589115.1 uncultured Clostridia bacterium
GCATAGGCGCGGGAGTCCAGAGGGCAGCGCCCTCTGGTGCTCGCCGCATAGGCGCGGGAGTCCAGAGGGCAGCGCCCTCTGGTGCTCGCCGCATAGGCGCGGGAGTCCAGAGGGCAGCGCCCTTTGGTGCTCGCCGCATAGGCGCGGGAGTCCAGAGGGCAGCGCCCTCTGGTGCCCGCTGCAGAGGCGAATTATTTGCGGATGGACAGCTCGCCATGGGCCAGAGAAACCTCGTAACCAAGCAGCTCGAAGGCTTCCGCACTCATCCAAGTCACGGATGCACCTTCCATATACGGTGCAGTATGCGGCGCGGCACCATAGGGCAGGGCTGCCGTCGCACCAACCGTGCCGGAAGCCGTTGCACGATAGCTGTATGCATCCTCTCCCATCGTCATGGACAGCTCGCCGGTTCCATTTGAAATGGTCACAAAGGCTTTGCCGTTCTCCTGACGGTAACCTACCTTCAGCCCCAATGCCTCCGCCGTCAGACGCGCCGGGACTACCACTGTACCATCAACCATTTTTGCACTGATGACCATGTCACCGTCTAACTTCAAGCTCAGCGCCTGCTCCTCATTCGCAGAAGGCAGAATCATTACACGCTTTGCAACCGCCTGCGCAGGTGCGCTCTCCATCACGATATCGTACCAAGCAAGGAAAGGCTGGCCCATGCGGATATCAGCAGCCGAAACCATCTGACGCGTGCGGTAAGGCGTGAAAACTGTATCCTTCGCCGTGCGTACCCAGATCGAGCCATTGTCGCAAAGTGCAGAAGCACCTTCGTCATTCTGCTCTACCCGCTCAGGCATATGCAGCTTTGCAACCGCACCCTCACCCAGATTGGTCAGAATCGCAATCGCCGGAGTCTGCCCCGGAATGCTCATAGTCATCATAATATCATGGTAAGCGTAAATCTTATCGCCAACCTTAATATCGTCTACGCCAACCGGAATGGCCTGCTGATTATCCAGCAGAATGGTTGCATCCGACAGATTCAGGATAATTGCCGCACCCTCCGTCGGCTGAACCTCAAGCGATACACGTCCGTTATCCTTATGGATAGCGGTTACAACCGCCTCAACGCCAATGTTGTAAGGCACAGCCTCTTCCGGCATTGCAGTGGGTGCATCAATCGCGGGCGTGTTGTCAGCAACAGTCGTTGCCTGCTGCGCGGGTGTCTTATCCGTGGAAGCAACTGCACCAGCAGCCGTCAGCAGCATTGCAAAAACCAGACCAAGCACTATTATTCTTTTTTTCATGATGATATCCTCCTCAATCATGTGTTGTTTGTTTTCGTTCTGTCTTCTTAGACGGGACAAATACAGAAAAGTTCCCTCTTCATAAAAAAAATTAGACATGGACGGAAAAAATCCCTCACAAAGACTGCGCCCCTATCCCCGCCGCCCTTCGACAGTACACAGAAACACGGTAATCTGCAAAGGAAAAGGGATTGTCCCAAGAGCACGCCTCAGGATAATCCCTTTTAATTTATATACGCCAGCAATCAAATCCGCCGCACCATACCACCCCGCCCGCCGTCCTTTTGGCGGGCGGGGCAGGATGCAAAAACGGCAATGAGCGCACCCATTCCCCCGCCGCAGCGGAGAAAAAGTTTTTACTCGATTTTTTTATAAAAAAATCGCGGGTGCAGGGCAGAGCCCTGCCGCTGCCTGCGCAAGGCCGTCAGCGCAGAGCCGCACCCAGCAGCGTATATTTGAGCAGGCTGGAAATCAGACGAGCTCAATAATTGCCATTTCAGCACAGTCGCCGCGGCGCGGGCCCGTCTTGATAATGCGGGTGTAGCCACCGTTGCGCTCGGAGTACTGGGGGGCAATCTCAGAGAAGAGATTTGCTACCACTGATTCCTTGGTGACAAACGCCATCGCCTGACGGCGGGAAGCAAGTGTGTTCTTCTTGCCCAGGGTAATCATTTTCTCGGTCAGCGGTGCAACCTCTTTTGCACGTGCAACCGTGGTCTCAATCCGGCCATTTTCCAGCAGGAATGTTACCATCGCACGCAGCATCGCCATTCTGTGGTCGCTCGGCCGGCCGAGCTTGCGATTCTTTGCCATGTTCTCTACCTCCATTGATAAGGTGTAATAAGTACGGCGGCGCGGCAAAACCCCGCCGTACCTCGTGCTAACAATTTGTCGAGCGCTCCCCCAGTTCCGGCAGGAACGCCCCATCGGACTCCCTCACGCCAACAGCGTTTATTCGTCACTCTTGGCAAGCTCCAGCCCCATTGCCTCGAGCTTCCCAATCACTTCCTCAAGCGACTTGCGCCCAAGGTTCCTGACCTTCATCATATCCTCTTCGGATGTGTTAATCAGATCTTCTACCGTGTTGATGCCTGCCCGCTTGAGACAGTTGAAGGAACGCACTGAGAAATCAAGCTCCTCAATCGTCATTTCAAGCACCTTGTCATGCTGCGCCTCCGCCTTTTCGACAACCAGCGACTTGGAGCCAATCTCCTCCGACAGGTCAACGAAAAGATCAAGATGATCGCGCAGGATCTTCGCGCCCAGCGAAACCGCATCCCGCGCAGAGATGGTGCGGTCTGTCCAGACCTCCAGCGTGAGCTTGTCATAATCGGTCATATTGCCGACACGGGTATTTTCCACCGTGTAATTGACCTTGTACACCGGCGTATAGATCGAGTCGACCGGAATCACGCCGATGGCAGTCTGATACTGCTTGTTGCGCTCCGCCGGAACATAGCCGCGGCCAGAGGACAGGGTGATTTCCATACTCAGCCGCGCATCGCTCATCAGCGTAGCGATGTGCAGGTCGGGATTCAAAATCTCGACCTCCGCGTCGGCGTGGATGTCCCCCGCTTTAACCTCGCCCTCCCCGTTTGCTTCAATGTAAACGGTTTTCGGGCCGTCGCAGTGCAGCTTGGCAATGATGCCTTTTACGTTCAGGACAATTTCCGTCACGTCTTCCTTTACCCCGGGGATGGTGGAAAATTCATGCTGCACCCCGGCGATTTTAATGCTGCTTGCCGCCGTTCCGGGCAGGCTTGACAGCAGGATGCGGCGCAGGGAGTTGCCCAGCGTCGTACCATAGCCCCGCTCCAGAGGCTCTACGACCAGCTTGCCGTAGCCGCCGTCTTCTGACAGGTGCTCACAATCAATTCGCGGCTTTTCGATTTCGATCATATTAAGATACCCTCCTTTACATTCGGCCATAACTGATAAGAAATACAGGCGCGGTCCTCCAGAGAAGCCGCGCCCATAAATGAGGGTGCTGCTTACTTGGAGTAGAACTCGACGATCATATGCTCGGCGACTTCGTAATCGATGTCATCACGGGAGGGCATTGCAACGATGCGGCCCTCAAAGGATTCTGCTGCCTTATCGATCCACTTGGGCATGGGCTTCTTGCCATTTTCCTCGAGAAGGCTCTTAAACTTGTTGTTGGAACGGCTCTTTTCGCACACAGCGACTGCATCGTTGATCCGGACCTGATAAGAGGGGATATTGACGCGCTTGCCATTGACGGTAAAGTGACCGTGGTTAACGAGCTGGCGGGCCTCGCGGCGGGTATTAGCGAAGCCGAGGCGGAATACAACGTTATCGAGACGGCGCTCGAGTTCCTGGAGCATGACCTCACCGGTCTTGCCGCCGGACTTAGATGCCTTTTCGTAATACTTGCGCATCGGCTTTTCGAGCACGCCGTAGATGAATTTCACCTTCTGCTTTTCGTTCAGCTGCATACCGTATTCGGACTGCTTGCGGCGGCTCTGCTTGGGGTTTCTCTTGGTCTCCTTGGAGTAGCCAAGCACAGAGGGGGACAAGCCCAGCGTTTTGCATCTCTTGAGAATGGGCTGCATATTCTTAGCCATGTTCGGTTTCCTCCTTGATTAGACTCTTCTTCTTTTGGGCGGGCGGCAGCCGTTGTGGGGGATGGGGGTCACATCTTTAATCATGTTGACCTCCAGGCCAGCTGCCTGAAGCGCACGGATAGCGGCTTCGCGGCCGGAGCCGGGGCCCTTTACATAGACCTCAACGGTCTTGAGGCCGTGTTCCATAGCAGCTTTAGCGGCGGTTTCGGCGGCAGTCTGCGCGGCGTAGGGGGTAGACTTACGGGAGCCGCGGAAGCCCATTTCACCGGCGGAAGCCCAGCTCAGCGCGTTGCCGTGCAGGTCGGTGATGGTGACGATGGTGTTATTGAACGAGGAGCGGATATGTGCTGCGCCCTTCTCGATGTTCTTGCGCTCGCGGCGCTTGGTGCGCACGGCGGCGCCTCTTTTCTGAACCTTAGCCATTTTTACGCTCCCTCCTTACTTCTTCTTGTTTGCGATGGTCTTCTTGGGGCCCTTGCGGGTACGTGCATTGGTCTTGGTGCGCTGACCGCGAACGGGCAGGCCGCGGCGGTGGCGCAGGCCGCGGTAGCAGCCGATTTCGACCAAGCGCTTAATATTGAGGCCGATTTCGCGGCGGAGGTCACCTTCCACGGTGTAGCCGTGCTCGATTGCTTCGCGGAGCTTGGCCGCCTCTTCCTCGGTCAAATTTTTAACGCGGGTATCGGGATTGATCCCGGTCTTTGCCAAAATTTCATTTGAGAGCTTCCGGCCGATGCCGTAGATATAGGTCAAGCCAATTTCTACGCGCTTTTCACGGGGAAGGTCAACACCGGCAATACGTGCCATAGTTCAAAATACCTCCAAGTATTTCCTGAGGCGTGTTTACGAAACCAGTATAAGGGCCGCCTCCGCCCTTGCAGCGCCGCCCCTAGGGCGTGCTTGTCGGCTCCGTTTCTAAAGGAGAATCGCCTCTGCGGCGGGCACCAGAGGGCCCTGCCCTCTGGACTCCCGCTGGGGCTTAGCCCCAGACCCCAAGATGCTAACGCATCTCTGCCTCGCCTGCGGGCGGGACGGGGGCTTGGGTACGCTGCCAACCGCAGCAATCCTGCTGACCACCCCGCCAAAAGGAGGGCGGGCCGGTCGATTTCATACGGCGATACATATAAAGAAGCATTTCTGTTGGTCAACTGACCCGCAGACTGCATTCTCCGACAGAAAACCACTGGCAGAACGACGCCAGCGGTTTCCCGCCGGACCGTTACTGCACACTATCCGAAGTGCCCTGCACCGCACTGGAATGCTTCTGCTGCATGAACCTCAGCGCGGCCGCGCGTTCACAAACGCGCGGAACGCGGAACGGAGTGACGCGAAACCAAAGCGACGCCATCAGGCGAGCTTGTCACCCCCGCGCCGCAGCGCGTATGGAATCCGCCGCCCTTGGCGGCGATCAAATCCGGCGACATGCGCGTCGGATTTGATTCCTTAGCCTTTGCAAGTGCCGCCAACCGGCGGCGCGCAGTCAAAGGCCGAGCCGTTGCACAGCCGCAGGCTGTGTCGGCGGAGCCCCCCTCGCCAAAAATCCGCAGATTTTTGGCGAAACAGCGCGCAGTCAAAGGCCGAGCCGCTGCACAGCCGTAGGCTGTGTCGGCGGAGCCCCCCTCGCCAAAAATCCGCAGATTTTTGGCGAAGCGCGGAGGCGCCTCACCCTTGCTTCTGCTTATGCTTCGGATTCTGGCAGATGACCATCACGCGGCCCTTGCGGCGGATGATCTTGCACTTTTCACAAATCGGCTTTACAGACGGTTTTACCTTCATGGTAATTCTTACCTCCATCAAATTGATTGGTGGACAACGGCACCCAGGCCACAGGATGCCTCCGCCCGCTCCCTCCCGCCGTCTCAGGCAGGACGGTTTCTCACTTGGATCGCCAGGTGATCCGACCGCGGGTCAGGTCGTATGGCGACATCTGTACCGTGACCTTGTCGCCAGGTAAAATGCGGATAAAATTCATGCGGAGCTTTCCCGAGATATGCGCGAGGATCTTATGACCATTCGGGAGCTCTACATTGAACATTGCGTTCGGCAGCGCCTCTATGACGGTACCTTCCAGCTCGATTACATCATCTTTCGCCATTGCTATGTTACTCTCCTCGTTCCTCAGAGTCGATGTTCTCCGCGTACAGCGCGAGGGCCTTGCGGACGTCGTTGTTTGACAGCCGCCCGGTCGTGCACAGCTTGTCACGCGTCCAGCCGTCACACGCGGCGCGGTATTCGGTGTGTCTGCGTTTCTTTCGCTTCGGACGCTCAAAGCGCCGGTGCTTGCCGTTGCACAGCAGCAGATATTCCCCATCTGTGCCGACAACCAGCATTGGCATCCCGCTGTCACGCCCGCAGAGTGGGATTACAATATCTGATACCTTTGCTGCCTTCATCAGTAAACCTCACCATCTATATTCGTGAGGATCTCCGGCTCGCCGTCGGTAATCGCAATCGTATTCTCATAATGTGCGCTCAGCTTGCCGTCCCGTGTCTTTACGGTCCAGCCGTCAGAAAGGATCTTCACATCGTACACACCCTGGTTGACCATCGGCTCAATGGCGAGGGTCATCCCCTGATGCAGCCGCAGCCCGTGCCCCGCACGCCCGAAATTCGGTACCTCCGGTGATTCGTGCAGCTCTGCGCCGACGCCATGGCCGACAAACTTGCGCACCACCGAAAAACCGTGCTCTTCACAATAGGCCTGTACTGCATGGGAAATGTCGCTGACGCGGTTGCCCTCCCGGGCAAACCGGATGCCCTCATAGAAGCTCTGCCTGGTCACCTCGATCAGCCGCTGTGCCTCCGGGTCAATCTCCCCGCAGGGCACCGTGCAGGCACAATCGCCATGGAAGCCGCCTATAAACGCTCCCACATCGATCTTTACAATATCGCCAACCTTCAGCACCCGCTTGCCGGGTATGCCGTGGATGACTTCATCATTGACCGAGATGCAGGCCGAACCCGGAAAGCCGCCATATCCCAGAAAAGATGGCTTTGCGCCATACCCTTCTATCGTCCGGCGGACAATCCGGTCAATCTCGCCTGTAGTGATGCCCGGCTTGACCGCATCGGCAGCCGCCTTACGCGCTATCGCAGTAATGCGGCCTGCCTTACGCATCAGCTCAAGCTCACCTGTGGATTTCACACGGATCATACCTCGATTCCCAGCGCCTCCGCCGCGAATTTTACGGTACTGTCGATCCCCTTGGTGCCGTCGATGGGTTTCAGCTTGCCCTGTTTTCCATAGTAACCAATGAGCGGCTCTGTCGTCTCATGGTAGGTGTTCAGACGGGCCTGTACAACCTCCGGCTTGTCATCCGCACGGACCACTAACGGGTCGCCGCACGCATCACATACGCCTTCGGTCTTGGGCGGGAAGTACTCAGTATGGTATGTTGCACCACACTTCAGACATACGCGCCGCCCGCTCATTCGCTGGGTGATCACGTCGTCCGGTACCTCAAGGCTGAGCGCACAGTCAATAGATGCAATCTTATCAAGCGCCTTCGCCTGCGGAATGGTGCGCGGGAAGCCATCCAGGATATACCCTTTCGCACAGTCAGGCTGTGCAATGCGGTCGGCCAGCAGATCAATGACCAGCTGGTCAGGTACCAGCTTGCCCTCATCCATGAACGCTTTCGCCTGTTTGCCAAGCGCAGTGCCGTTCTTGATGGCCTCTCGGAGAATGTTTCCGGTTGATACAGACGGCACACCCATCTTTTCGATCAGAATCGCCGCCAAAGTGCCTTTGCCTGCGCCAGGTGCGCCGAGCAAAATCAAATTCATTCCTAAGTTCTCTCCTTCCGCTTACCATTATAGATTGTTCTGAACAAAAAAGCTGTCGATTGCGCAAGGGATAAAAACCGTTGCCATATTGGCCCAGGCGGCAGCCCAGCCCCCGTCCCACCCGCAGGCGAGAGGACGATGCGGAGCATCGTGGGGTCTGGGGCAAAGGCCCCAGCGGAAGTCCAGAGGGCAGCGCCCTTTGGCGCCGTCTGCGGAGGACATCCCGCCGTGGGGCGGCTCCGCTTACTCCAGGAAGCCCTTGTGGTGGCGCATCATCAGCTGCGCCTCGACCGCCTGCATCGTCTCCAGCGCTACGCCAACCACAATGATGATCGACGTGCCGCCAACTGCCACGTTCCGCAGGTTCGCAGAGAATGCGCCCACAATCAGCGGTACAATCGCTACAACCCCCAGGAAGAACGCACCAACCAGTACGACCTTGGACAGCGCCTTCATAATAAAGTCCGCCGTCGGCTTGCCCGGCCGGAAGCCCGGAATAAATCCGCCGTTCTTCTGTAGATTATTGGCAATTTCAATCGGGTTAAACTGGATTGACGCATAAAAATACGAAAAGCCTACAATTAACAACGCATACAGCACGATATAGAAGGGGCTTGTCTGCTGGAACAGCCCAAAAATCGCACTCGCTACCGGTCCCCGCTCCGCCGGCCAGAACATTTCAACCGTCGCAGGGATCGACAGAATGGACGAAGTGAAGATGATCGGCATAACGCCTGTTGCATTTACCTTGATCGGCAAATGCGTATTCTGCCCGCCGTAAACTTTGCGGCCAACAACCCGCTTCGCGTAGCTGATCGGGATGCGGCGCTCCGCATTCGACATATAGACAATAAAGCCCAGGATAAATATACCGATAAGCAGCATGACGATTGCTTCCACAATGCCGCGCACGCTTCCGCCCGAAACCATGTTCCAGAAGGTCTGGATCAGCTGCGGCCCGCGCGAAATAATGCCCGCAAACAGGATGATAGAGATACCATTGCCAATGCCATGCTCAGTAATATGCTCGCCCAGCCACATGACGACCGCCGAACCCGCCATAAATGTCAGGATCAGCGTCACGACTGCCAGCCAGTGGGTCGTGGACAGCAGCTGGTAATTCCGCAGCATCACATAGTAGGAAAAGCCCTGAATCAGGCCGATAACCACAGTCAGATAGCGTGTCCAGGACGCGATCTTGCGGCGGCCTTCCTCGCCTTCCTTCGCGATCGCTTCCAGCGCCGGTATCGCAACCGTGAGCAGCTGCAAAATAATGGATGCATTGATATACGGACTGATCGACATCGCAAACAGCGTTGCATTCGCCAGGCCGCCGCCTGTGAAGATATTCAGGTAACTCAGCGCCGAACCGGACTCCGAAAGCTGTGCAAACAGCTCGCCGAGCGCATTCGTATCAATGAACGGTACCGGGATGTTCGCGCCGATGCGGAACACCAGCAGGATCATCGCGGTGTACAGGATCTTCTTGCGCAGCTCCTGTACCTTCCAGGCATTTTTCAGGGTTTGAAACACGCTTAAATCACCTCAGCCTTTCCGCCCGCTGCTTCGATCTTCTCCTTCGCAGAAGCGGAGAAAGCAGCTGCCTTGACGGTCAGCTTCTTAGTGAGGTCGCCGTTGCCCAGAATCTTGATGCCATCCTTTTCACGGGAGACAACGCCCGATTCGAGCAGCAGCTCGGTGGTGACTTCGGTGCCGTCCTCAAAACGGTTGAGGGCGGATACATTTACCGGCGCATACGTTGTGCCGAAAATGTTGGTAAAGCCGCGCTTAGGCAGGCGGCGGGCGAGCGGCATCTGACCGCCCTCAAAACCAGCGCGTACACCGCCGCCGGACCGAGCCCACTGGCCCTTATGTCCGCGGCCGGCCGTCTTGCCGTTGCCGGAACCCGCGCCGCGGCCCTTGCGGTAAGGCTTCTTCGCGGAGCCCTCGGCGGGCTGCAGGTCATGAAGCTTCATGGTCGTTACGCCTCCTCTACTACTTCCAGCAGGTAACCGATCTTAGCGATCTTGCCGCGTGTGCAGGCATTATCGGGCTGAACGGTTACGTCGTTGATCTTCTTCAAACCCAGAGCGTGGGCGGTTGCGATGTGTTTCTCAAGGCGGCCCGCCAGGCTCTTTTTCAGGGTAATTTTCATGTTCGCCATTGTCATTACCCTCCTTACAGTTCGCTGATATCTTTACCGCGCACCGCCGCGACCTGCGCCGCGTCACGCATGGACTTAAGCCCCTCGATCGTCGCAATGACGACATTCTGAGGGTTGTTCGAGCGCAGGCACTTGGTACGGATATCCTTAATGCCTGCCATCTCGACCACGGCACGGACCGCGCCGCCTGCAATTACGCCGGTACCGGGTGCAGCGGGCTTGAGCAGCACGCGGCCTGCACCGAACTCACCGATAACCTCATGCGGGATGGTGCTGCCCTTGGTAGTAACCTTGATCAGGTTCTTCTTTGCAGCATCAATGCCCTTGCGGATCGCGTCCGGAACTTCGGCAGCCTTGCCGAGGCCGTAGCCTACGGTGCCCTTGCCGTCACCGACAACGATGAGCGCCGAGAATTTCATCACGCGGCCGCCCTTGACGGTCTTAGATACGCGGTTGAGCGCAACGACGGTTTCTTTGAACTCGTCCTCACGCTTGTCATTTCGATCAAACTTAGCCATGTTGAACCTCCTCCCGGCTTAAAACTGCAGGCCGCCCTCACGGGCGCCCTCTGCGAGTTCCTTGACCCGCCCGTGGTACAGATAGCCGCCGCGGTCAAACACGACGTTCTCGATGCCCTTGGCCTTGCAGCGCTCTGCAATCGCCTGGCCGATCTTCTTAGCGGCGTCTTTGTTGCCGCCGTACCCGGCGAAGTCCTTCTCTACAGTCGAAGCGGAGGCCAAGGTCACGCCGTTAACATCGTCAATGACCTGTGCATAGATATTTTTCGCGCTTCTGAACACATCAAGGCGGGGGCGTTCGGGTGTGCCGTTGACCTTGCTGCGTACTCTCTTATGGCGCTTCAGGCGCGCCTTATTGGAATCTTTCTTAGCAACCATTTAAGCCATCCCCTTTCTTACTTCTTCTTACTGCCGGTCTTACCTTCCTTGCGGCGGATGACCTCGTCAGAATACTTGATGCCCTTGCCCTTATAGGGTTCCGGCGGGCGCTTCTCGCGGATTTCGGCCGCGAACTGGCCGACCTTCTGCTTATCGGGGCCGGAAACGATGATTTTGTTTGCGTTAGGGCACTCGATAGTAATGCCGTCGATCTCGGGCATTACGACCTGGTGGGAATAACCGAGGTTCATAACAAGATCCTTACCGGTCTTCTGGACGCGGTAACCGACGCCGTTGACGTCGAGCTCCTTTTTGAAGCCTTCGGTCACGCCGACGACCATGTTGTGGATGAGGCTGCGGGTCAGGCCGTGCAGGGCACGGTTCTGCTTCTCATCGTTGGGGCGGGTGACGTGGATCTCGCTGCCCTCTACGGTAACAGTCATATTGGGATGGACGGTGCGTTTCAGTTCAACCTTGGGGCCCTTCACGGAAACCTCGCTGCCGTTTACGGTAACGGTCACGCCGGCGGGGATGGCGATGGGCATTCTGCCAATTCTCGACATAGTGAATTCCCTCCTTACCAGACGAACGCGAGGACTTCACCGCCGACATTGAGCTCGCGAGCCTTCTTGTCGGTCATGACGCCCTTAGAAGTGGAAACGATGGCAACGCCGAGGCCGCGCAGCACCTTCGGCAGCTCCTGTGCGCCCGCGTAGACGCGGAGGCCGGGCTTAGAAACGCGCTTAAGGCCGGTGATAGCCTTCTGACGGTTCTGCGTGTACTTAAGGGTGATGCGGATGATACCCTGTGTGCCGTCGTCGATGATCTGGAATGCTTTGATGTAGCCCTCGTCGAGCAGGATCTGCGCGATGGACTTTTTCATCTTGCTGGCCGGAACGTCCACGCTCTCGTGGCGTGCAGAGCCGGCGTTGCGGATACGGGTCAGCATATCCGCGATGGGGTCAGTGATCTGCATTTACTTTTGCTCCTCTCGAAGTTAGGAGGCCGTTCAGGCAATCGTCCCGCCGATTATCCTGCGTTCCCCCCACTTTTCAGATTTGTCCCTGCCGCAGCCTTTCTGCGGCAGACGCTGAGACGCTTCCGGCAAATCGCCTTCGCAGCGAGCGCTCCTACGCGGAGTGCGCCAAAGGGCTTTGCCCTCTGGACTCCCACAATTTTTTCGAGAAAAAATTGAGTAAAAGCTTCCACTCGCCTGCGAGCGGGACGGGGGATACCCTGTCCCCCTGCAATGCTTCAGGGATTTCCGAAAGAATATAACGAATTGTTGGTCCAAAGGGGTATTCAGACCAACAATTTATTATAGCATGTTTTTGATGGCATTTTCAAGCGGCATTTCGCTGTATTTTTGCCCGAAAAACCGGCTTTTTGCAGTTGCTTTTGACAGTGCGGCGGACACTGCCCACGGCAGCGCCCTACCAAGAATCACAAAGGCACATCCAACGCAGTGCCCTGCACCGCAGCCAGCGGCCTCTGCCGCACCACCCTCAGCGCAGCCGCGCGTTCACAAACGCGCGGAACGCGGAACGGAGTGACGCGAAACCAAAGCGAGGCCCGCAGGGCGAGCTTGTCACCCCCGCGCCGCAGCGCGCATGGAATCCGCCGCCTATGGCGGCGATCAAATCCGGCGACATGCGCGTCGGATTTGATTCCTTACGCCTTTGCAAGTGCCGCCAAAGGCGGCGCGCAGTCAAAGGCCGAGCCGTTGCACAGCCGCAGGCTGGGTCGGCGGAACCCCTTCGCCAAAAATCCGCAGATTTTTGGCGAGGCGCGGAGCGCCTTACCAGGACGCCTTCCGCACCCCCGGGATCTGTCCCTTGTACGCCAGCTCACGGAAGCAGATACGGCAGATGCCGTAGTTGCGCAGATATGCGTGCGGGCGGCCACAGATCTTGCAGCGGTTATAATGCCGGGTTGAGAACTTCGGAGTCTTCTGCTGCTTGAGTACCATTGCCTTCTTCGCCATGTGAATCCTCCTCCTTACTTCGCGAACGGTGCGCCCAGCAGGCTGAGCAGCTCGCGCGCTTCTTCGTCGGCCTTCGCAGTCGTGCAGATCACAACGTCCATGCCGCGCACCTTATCAATCTGGTCATATGAAATCTCGGGGAAGATCAGCTGCTCCTTCAGGCCCAACGCATAGTTCCCGCGCCCGTCAAACGCATCCGCACTAATGCCGCGGAAGTCGCGCACGCGCGGCAACGCTACATTGAACAGTCTGTCAAGGAATTCCCACATCCGGTCGCCCCGCAGCGTGACCTTCACGCCTACCGGCATACCCTCACGCAATTTGAAGTTCGCAACCGACTTCTTTGCGGTCGTAATCACCGGCTTCTGGCCCGTAATCGCTGTAATGTCGCGCACAACTGCCTCGAAAATCTTTGAGTTGTCGTGCGCTTCCTTGCCGCAGCCTACATTGACGACAATCTTGTCCAGCTTCGGGATCTGCATTACGCTCTTGTACTCGAATTTCTTCATCAGGGCGGGCGCGATCTCTGCGTTGTATTTATCCTTTAAATTCGGCATAGCTTCGGTTCTCCCTCCCTTACAGTGTCTCGCCGCAGTGCTTGCATACTGCGGCCTTCTTGCCGTCCGCCAGCAGCTTGTGCGCCGGACGCGTCGGCTTGTCGCACTTCGGGCATACGCGCATGACCTTGCACGCACGCAGCGCACCCTCGCGCTTCACAATGCCGCCCGTCTCGCCCTGGCGGCGCGGCTTTACATGGCACGTCAGCATGTTGATGCCCTCAAGCACAACCATGCCCTTCTTAACGTCTACCGAAAGGACTTTGCCGCGCTTGCCCTTCTCCTTGCCGGAAAGGACAACGGCGGTATCGCCCGTCTTTACATGCAGTGTATTCATAATTTCCGCGGCCCTCCTTACAGTACTTCCGGCGCCAGCGACAGGATCTTCATGTAGTCCTTGTCGCGCAGCTCACGTGCCACAGGCCCAAAAATACGGGTGCCTCTGGGGTTCTTATCCTCACGGATGATGACCGCCGCATTCTCGTCAAAACGGATATAGCTGCCGTCTGCACGGCGCAGGCCCTTCACCGAACGCACGATGACGGCCTTCACTACGTCGCCCTTCTTTACACCGCCGCCCGGCGTCGCCTTGCGCACTGAGCAGACAATGACGTCGCCGATATTACCGTACCGGCGGGTGGAGCCACCGAGCACACGGATGCACTTGAGCTCCTTCGCGCCGCTGTTGTCCGCCGCGCGCAGAAAAGTTTCCTGCTGGATCATGTGCTCTCCTCCTTACTTCGCCTTCTCAATGATCTCGACCAGACGCCATCTCTTGTCCTTGGAAAGCGGGCGGGTCTCCATCACCTTCACCTTGTCGCCGATGCGGCATTCGTTCTTTTCGTCATGCGCTTTCAGCTTATAGGTGCGTTTGATAACCTTCTTATACAGAGGATGCTGTACGCTGTCCTCAATCGCCACGACAATGGTCTTGTCCATCTTATCCGATACGACCTTGCCGGTTCTGGTTTTGCGTAACGCTCTCTCGCTCAACTTCGCTTACCTCCCTTACTTTGCCGCAAGCTGGAGCTCGCGGAGAACGGTGTTGACACGCGCGATGTCGCGCTTGACCTCAGAAATCTTGTTGACGTTTTCCAGCTGGTTGGTCGCATGCTGAAGCCGCAGGTTAAAGAGGTCCTTCTTCAGCTCGCCGAGCTTGGTCGTCAGCTCCTCGGCCGACAGCTCTCTAATCTCTTTTGCCTTCATCATCCTTCACCACCATTCTTGGTCTCTCGGGTCACGAACTTGGTCTTGACCGGCAGCTTATGGCTTGCCAGACGCAGCGCCTCGCGGGCAATTTCCTCAGATACCCCCGCGATCTCAAACAGCACGCGGCCGGGCTTGACGACCGCTACCCAATACTCGGGCGAGCCCTTACCGGAACCCATTCGGGTCTCGGCAGGCTTCTGCGTAACCGGCTTGTCAGGGAAAATCTTGATCCATACCTGGCCGCCGCGCTTGATATAACGGGTCATGGCGATACGGGCTGCCTCGATCTGATTCGAGGTGATCCATGCCGGTTCGGTCGCCGCGATGCCAAAATCACCATAGGCGACGAAGTTGCCGCGGGTTGCCTTGCCTTTCAGGCGGCCTCTGTGTACGCGGCGGTATTTCACTCTCTTGGGGAGCAGCATTAGCGGTTGCCTCCTTCCTGCTGGCGGGGCGCACGGCGGTCTCCGCGGTCGTTCCTGCGGCGGCGGTCGCCGTCACGGCGGTCACGACGGTCGCGGCGCTCAAACGCCGGCTTCGGCGCCTCGATCGAACGGCCCAGACGCGGTCCGCCCGTCAGTACCTCACCCTTGTAAATCCATACCTTGCAGCCGATCTTGCCGTAGGTCGTATTGGCCTCTGCAAAGCCATAGTCAATGTCGGCACGCAGGGTCTGCAGCGGGATGGTGCCCTCATGGTAATGCTCGGTACGCGCGATTTCCGCGCCGCCCAGGCGGCCCGAGCAGCAGGTCTTGATGCCCTTCGCGCCCATGCGCATTGCACGGCCCATCGACTGCTTCATCGCGCGGCGGAAGGAAATACGCTTTTCAAGCTGCGCCGCAATATTCTCCGCTACCAGCTGCGCGTTGGTGTCGGGGTTCTTGATTTCGATAATATTGATTTTCACCGGCTTGCCGATGCGCTTGGCAACGTCCGCCTGGAGCTTCTCAATCTCCGCGCCGCCCTTGCCAATGACCTGGCCCGGCTTTGCGCACTGGATGAAAATGCGCACTTCCTTATTCGTCCGCTCGATCTCAATGGCCGGTACGCCTGCGCCGAACAGACGCTTTTTGAGATATTCACGGATATCATGGTCCTCCACGAGGAGGTCGCCGAACTCATTGTCCTTTGCGAACCAACGGGAATCCCAATTCTTAATAACGCCCACACGGAGCCCGTGCGGATTAACCTTCTGGCCCATTGTTTACCCTCCTCTTACTCTTTCTCTGCCACGACAACGGTCACGTGCGACGTGCGCTTCAGGATGCGGAATGCGCGTCCCTGCGCGCGCGGCATAACGCGCTTCATCACAGGGCCGGGCGCTACGTGCACTTCCTTGACGTACAGGTCGCCGCCGTCCATATTGAAGTTGTTTTCAGCGTTGGCCATTGCGCTCTTGAGCAGCTTGGCCATGACCTCTGAGGCAGCCTTCGGAGTATTCTGGATGATTGCCATGGCCTCGTTCGCGTCCTTGCCGCGGATGAGGTCACAGATCAGCTTCATCTTGCGGGGGGTCATGCGGACGTTCCTTACGATCGCTTTTGCTTCCATGTTTCCTTGCCTCCCCTTACTTGCCGTTGTTGGAGGTTTTGCTGCCCGCGTGCCCTCTGTAGGTGCGGGTCGGCGCAAACTCACCCAGCTTATGGCCGACCATGTCCTCGGTCACATAGACCGGTACATGCTTGCGGCCGTCGTGTACAGCAAAGGTATGCCCGACAAATTCGGGAAAAATCGTAGAGGCGCGCGACCAGGTCTTGAGGACCTTCTTTTCGCCGCTCTCATTCATTGCGGTAACCCTTTTGTAAAGCTCAGGAGCCACAAAGGGGCCTTTTTTAACGCTTCTGCCCATATTTCCTGTCTCCTTTCCTTACTTACCGTTACGCCGCCGTACAATCTGCTTGTCGGTGCGGCTGTTCTTCTTGCGGGTCTTGTATCCCATCGCAGGCTTGCCCCACGGGGTAACCGGGGAAGGACGGCCGATCGGGCTCTTGCCCTCGCCGCCGCCGTGCGGGTGGTCGCAGGGGTTCATGACCGAGCCGCGGACGGTCGGACGGATGCCCATGTGACGGGTACGGCCAGCCTTGCCGAGCTGTACGTTAGAATGGTCCTGGTTGCCGACCTGGCCGATGGTTGCCTTGCACTCCAGGCGGATATAACGCACCTCGCCGGAGGGCAGGCGCACCTGTGCACGGCCGTTTTCCTTTGCCATCAGCTGGGCTGCTACGCCCGCCGAACGCACCAGCTGTGCGCCCTTGCCGGGGTAGAGCTCGATATTGTGGATGACGGTACCGACCGGGATATTGGCAATCGGCAGGCAGTTGCCGGGCTTGATATCCGCTTCCGGGCCGGATACGACCAGATAGCCCACCTTGAGGCCCTCGGGCGCGAGGATGTAGCTCTTCGTGCCGTCCTCATATTCGATCAGCGCAATGTTGGCCGAACGGTTCGGGTCATACTCAATGGTCTTGACCGTCGCGTTCCCGGCCTTCTGGCGCTTAAAGTCAATAATACGGTATTTCTGCTTATTGCCGCCGCCATGATGGCGCACGGTGATGCGGCCGTAGCTGTTGCGTCCGGCGTGCTTCTTCAGCTTTTCGAGAAGACTCTTCTCGGGCTTCACCTTGGACAGACCCGCATTTGACAGGACGCTCATGTTCCTGCGTGACGGGGTCGTCGGGTTGAAAGTCTTAATCGCCATAGTGGTGTTTCAACTCCTTAAATCCTGTTCCTTATCGGGGTGTCTTCCCCATAACTGCGCGGATGACCGCGCGGCCTCCGTTCTGTCCGGAAAGCCCTGTTTTAGGCCATGTTCTCGAAGATTTCGATCTTCTTGCTGTCTTCTGCCAGCGTAACAACAGCCTTCTTGACCGCCGGGGTCTTGCCGACGTGAACGCCCATGCGCTTCCACTTGCCGGGCAGCTTGATGGTGTTGACCTTCTTGACCTTTACGCCGAAAATCTCCTCCACAGCCTTGCGGATCTCGATCTTGTTCGCGTCACGGGCAACCTCAAACACGTATTTGTTATTCTCCAGCCCCGCCATCGACTGCTCGGTGATGACAGGCCGCCGGATAATGTCATATGCGAATTTCATTACGCGTAAACCTCCTCGATCTTAGCCACAGCCGCCTTGTCGATGATGAACTTGTCGGCATTCAGGATGTCGTACACGCACAGCGTGCTGGCAATCGTGGTGCGCACGCCCGGGATATTGGCCGCCGACTTCACGACGTTCACACGCACCTCGGGGGTGACGACCAGGCTCTTCGTGCCCTGCGCGTCAATCGCTTTCAGGAAGCCCGCAAAATTCTTGGTCTTGATCTCGCCCAGGTCAAGGCCGTCAATGACAACGATCTCGCCTGCTGCCGCCTTCGCGCTCAGCGCCGAACGCAGTGCCAGACGGCGGGTCTTCTTATTGATGGAATAGCGGTAGCTTCTCGGCTTGGGGCCCAGCGCAATGCCGCCGTGCGTCCACTGGGGGGAGCGGATGGAGCCCTGACGCGCACGGCCCGTGCCCTTCTGCCGCCACGGCTTGATGCCGCCGCCGCGTACCTCCGCACGGGTCAGCGTGGACTGTGTCCCCTGCCGGCGGTTTGCCAGATGGTTCTTTACTGCCGCGTGCATGACCGGCACATTGGGCTCAATGCCGAAGACTGCCGCGTTCAGCTCCATTTCGCCGGTCTTCTCGCCGGACATATTATATACTGCTACTGTAGGCATATCTGTTTCCTCCTCCCGTTACTTTCTCGCCGATGCCTTCTGCGGGTTCTTGCTGACGCCAGCTGCCGGGCCCTTGGCAATCGGATTCTTCTTGACGGTATCCTTCAGGAACACGATGCCGCCCTTCGGGCCGGGAACTGCGCCGCGCACGGCAATCATATTCAGCGCGGGGTCTACCTTGACTACGTCAAGATTCTGCACCGTTACCTGCTCGCTGCCGAGATGGCCAGGCATCATTTTGCCCTTCATGATCTTGGACGGGTCAGAGCACGCGCCCATGGAACCCTGATGGCGGTGCATCGGGCCTGCGCCGTGGCTCATCGGGGAGCGGCCTGCATTCCAGCGCTTGATAACGCCTGCATAGCCCTTGCCCTTGGAAATGCCGGTTACATCAACGTAATCGCCCTCAGCAAATACGTCAGCGCCGAGCACATCGCCCACCTGAAAGACCGAGCAGTCCTTGAGGCGGAACTCCTTGAGGTACTTTTTCAGTGCGTCGCCCGCCTTTTTCAGATGGCCGAGCTCAGGCTTGTTCAGCTTGCGCTCCTGCACGTCCTCAAAACCAAGCTGGATGGCGTCATAGCCTTCCTTCTCGGCGGTCTTGACCTGGGTAACGACGCAGGGGCCAGCCTCGATAACGGTCACGGGGATGACCTTGCCCTCAGCGTCAAAGATCTGTGTCATACCGATCTTCTTGCCGATGATTGCTTTCTGCATAGTTTATTCCTCCTTATAAGGTTATTGGTTGGCCCGTGCATTGGGCTCACGGGGCAACTTGACCCTGCCGCGCGGATCGCGGCCAGGTGCAAACGGCGGGATAGGTTCATCCTGCCGCTTGTTTGTAATGAAATAACGGAGCGCCTTAGACCTTGTATTCACAAAGATGGCAATCGCGAAAGTGCGCGGCTGACAGTCTGTGAAAACAGGTTTTTAGTATCTGTTTCAATAGATATTCCAGCAGGAAAGCCCGATGGGCCCTGTTTGGAAAACATGAAGCAGGTTTTTACAGCTTGATTTCGATATCAACGCCCGCCGGGAGGTCAAGGCTCATCAGGCTTTCGACCGTCTTCTGTCCCGGGTTCAGGATGTCGATCAGACGCTTGTGCGTGCGGCGCTCAAACTGCTCGCGGCTATCCTTATATTTATGGACAGCGCGGAGAATCGTAATAATCTCACGCTCGGTCGGCAGCGGGATCGGGCCGGATACCTTCGCGCCGGTGCGCTTGGCTGCCTCTACGATCTTCTCGGCGCTCTGGTCGATCAGCTCGTGGTCGTATGCCTTCAGGCGGATACGGATTCTTTCTGCATTTGCCATGGTAATTTTTCCTCCTCGTACGTTTGCCGTACATAATAATTGTAATCGGCCCGTTCGGAGAGAAACTGCAACCCCGCCCCGCGTATCGCGGCAGGGCATGAAAATAACCGGAGGCGCACCTGTAGTGCCTCAAACCGGTCTGAAAAAACACCAGAGGTTCCGGCCATCGGCCTGACGGCGGTATGCCGCCGGTTCCGAATTTACGCGGGAACATTCGTGTTGCTGCCGTCCGGAAAACAGATTCACTGTCTCCGCCGGCCGATTCGCAGTTGTCTCAACCGCCCGATGATCGGACCTACTCCGCTGAAGTTACCCGGAATCCTTATCCGGCAATCTCCAACATCATCGCATGACTGCGTCTGAAACCGCAGTGCTTACTTAGCATATAACAAACTCCTCCGGAAGTCAAGGGTTTTTGTAGAAATTTTTCGCTTTTTTTTGTAAGAATCGCCGACAATGCCGGTTTCAGCCATTTACCGCCCGCTCGGCTGTCATGAGGATAATCTGCATTTCGGCTGCGCTTTGAAAAACATGCGCAAAATGGCTTGACAATTCCGGCTGCATACGCTATACTTGTATGTGCTGAAAAGCATTCATAAATCATATGCGCCGCATGGTCTTTCCAGCGGGCGAAGCCCCCCGAAGCTGCGACTTCGGGGGGCTTCTATTTCCATTTTTGGGAGGACTTAGGCCCAGGCTTTCCGGATTACTTGTCGCGATCCAGCCATTTGCAGACCAGTCCGCAGATCAGATCCGCCACGACCGCTACTATGATTTCATAAATCATATGCATCTACCGCACCCCCTTTCCACCGGGGTATGGATAATCCGGCGCTACCAGTATATCAGATTTTGCGATGGTTGTCCATCTTCTGTCGAAATTTTTGCTTTTCATCTGCTTGACAATTCACCCTATATACGCTATACTATAGATGCTGAAAAGCATTCATGAATCATATGTGCCGCATGGTTTTCCAGCGGACGAAGCCCCCCGAAGAAATGCTGCTTCTTCGGGGGGCTTCTATTTCCAGTTTCGGGAGGACTTAGGCCCTGGCTTTCCGGATCACTTGTTGCGGTCCAGCCACTTGCGGATCAGTCCGCAGATTAAATCCGCCACGACCGCTGCTATGATTTCATGAATCATATGCATTTGCCGCACCCCCTTCCCACCGGGATTATGGATGATCCGGCGCTACCAGTATATCAGATTTTGCGATGGTTGTCTATCTTCTGTCGAAATTTTTGCTTCAGGGCAACAGCATTTACTTTCCGGAAATTACCATATGCAGTACGTTGGGACT
>CAJUSB010000056.1 GCA_910589115.1 uncultured Clostridia bacterium
GGTGACAATACTTGGCTGGAGACGGCCCGGGAAGATAACTCGGCGCGCACACCAAAAAGGCGATAATCATTTGATTATCGCCTTTTTATTTTCGATATATGGGGGGAAAGACAGTGTCTGATTGGATGACAGCTACGGTAGTGGCTTTTTTTATAAAGGGCCTGTGCGGTTTCGCGAACACCCTGGTTTTTACTACAATTTTGAGCTTTGGCAATAATAATATCAATATTTCCCCGGTGGAGCTGATCCTGGGATATCCGAGTAATTTGATCCTTGCGTGGAAAGAGCGGAAGTCAATCAAATGGGGTGTCTGCATCCCGGTGGCGGTGCTTGTACTTGTTGGGAGCATTTTGGGCAGTTTATTCCTAAAAAATGCCGATATTAAGCTGATAAAGGTCGTTTTTGGGTTTGTAATTATTGCGATAGGGCTTGAAATGCTTTTCCGTGAATTCCATTCAAAGGAAATGAAGCAATCCAAGCTGATACTGGCGATTATCGGTGTTTTATCCGGTTTTCTCTGCGGGTTGTATGGTGTGGGGGCGCTGCTTGGCGCATACATCAGCCGTGTAACGGCTAACAGCCATGAATTTAAGGGAAATATATGTTTCGTGTTCGCGGTAGAGAATACATTGAGGGTCCTGTTTTATGTGGTGTGGGGGATACTTACAGCGGATATTTTGCGGCAGGCGCTGATTTTAAGTCCATTTATGCTGGGGGCCCTTTTCCTCGGAATGGCCGTCGGAAAAATTCTTGATGAGAAGCTCGTCAGGCGGCTTGTAATTGTAATGTTGATTATTTCAGGATTTCCACTGATTACAGGAAATCTGCATTGACTGGCTCCCTGGGATTGGGCGCTGGCTTTGGGAGAACATGATTGAAACTGACAATAAAGGATGGGAAATAAAAATGAAAGCGAAAGCATTCCGGGCTGCATTCCCGTATACGGTTCCGGTTTTTATGGGATATTTATTTTTAGGCATTGCTTTCGGGGTATTGCTGGCGAGCAAGGGATATCATGCCGTCTGGGCGGCGGCCATGAGCCTGACATGTTATGCAGGTTCGGGACAGTTTGTTGCGGTCAATTTGTTGGCGGCACCTTTCGCGCCCCTTCATGCGGTGCTGATTGAGCTGATGGTCAACTGCCGCCATTTATTCTATGGGCTTTCCCTGTTGGAACCGTTCAGCCGCACGGGGCGGCTCAAGCCGTACATGGTTTTCTCCTTAACGGACGAGACTTATTCGCTGCAATGCGGCGTTGTCCCGCCTGACGGGGTGGATGAAGGATGGTTCCGTTTTTTTATTTCTGTGCTGGATCATAGCTATTGGATTTTTGGCTCGGTGGTTGGCGCCCTGGCGGGCACGCTGATTCCGTTTGATTCCACGGGGATTGATTTTGCGATGACAGCCTTGTTCACGGTTATTTTTGTGGAGCAGTGGGAAAGCGGCGGCAGCCATTTACCGGCGCTGACAGGGCTGGGGGTTACAGCGGCCTGCCTGCTGCTATTTGGCAGTGAGAATTTTATTCCGTTCGCACTGCTTGGCATTGCGGCTATTTTGCTTGCGAGCCGGAAACGCTTGGAGGTGCACGCATGATTCAGAATACGACACAGTCGATCATAACGATTGCAGTCATTGCGCTTACTATATTAGCGACGCGTGCGCTGCCGTTTTTGTTGTTTCCGGGAAATAGGGAAACGCCGAAATTGATTGTATATCTTGGCCGGGTTCTCCCGAGCGCTATTATTGGGATGCTGATTGTATACTGCCTGAAAGGCGTGTCAATATTTACCGGTTCGCACGGACTGCCGGAGGCGATAGCAATTTTATGCGTTGCGGCAGTGCATCACTGGAAACATAATCTTATTCTTTCGATAGGCGGCGGCACTGTGCTGTATATGTTTTTGGTGCAGGCTGTTTTTATCTGAAGAGAAAACAGGATCAGGAAAAAAGGATCAGGAAAAAAGGAAAAGGAAAAAGTATTTAGCAGCAAATCGTCGGAGGGGATGGCAGCGTGAAGCGGATACTGGTTGTTGAGGATGACCTGGCCATGAGCCGGGGGATTGTACTGGCGCTGAAAAAGGAAGGGCTGGCACTGACGGAAGCACACAGTTTGCGCGAAGCGGAGCAGCTGCGGCGGGAGCAGGCGTTTGACCTGATTTTGCTGGATTGCAGCCTGCCGGACGGGAGCGGGCTGGAATGGTGTGCGCGGGTGCGTCTTGAGAGTGCAGTGCCGATTATTTTTCTGACGGCGAATGATACGGAGTATGACGAGGTCGCAGGGCTTGAAGCGGGGGCTGATGATTATATTACGAAGCCGTTCAGTTTAGCGGTCCTGCGTGCGCGGGTAGGCAATGTTTTGCGCCGTCAAACGGCATCCACGGTGGTTGAAATTGACAAGTTTGCATTTGATTTTGAGCAGTTGATTTTCATGCGTGACGGGGAACCGCTGGAGCTGTCAAAGAACGAGCAAAAGGTACTCCAGCTGCTGGTACGCAGCCGGGGGAGTACAGTCCCGCGGGAACGGCTGCTTGACCGGGTGTGGGGCGATGCGGAGTATGTGGATGAGAATGCGCTTTCGGTGACGATCCGGCGGCTGCGCAGCAAGTTAGAGGACACGCCGAGTGCGCCGCGATATATTAAGACGGTATACGGGATTGGGTACACCTGGGTGGTGAAGCCATGAGCCGCCTGTTATCCACCGTATGGAGGAACAGCGCCGGGGAAGAGACGGCCTGGGCTATACTGATTGACCGCTTATGGATCGTGATTGACAATATCCGGCAGTATGGGTTGTGGGTATTGCTTGTACTTGCGATACCGGCGGCTGTTGTGCTGGCGCTTTGGCTGCGTGAGCGCTGGTTGTACCGGCGGCTGAACCGGCTGTTGGATATAGCATTATCCGGAAATATATTGGGTGAGACGTTTAATGAAAGCCGCTACTCGCAGTTAGAGACCAAGCTGTATCGATATTTGAAGTCGAGCAGTTTAACGCGGCGGCAGATTGAGGCAGAGCGGGCGCAGATTGCGGAGATGGTTTCGGACATATCGCACCAGACGAAGACACCGATCACGAATATTCTGCTGTACACACAGCTTTTGCAGGAAAGCGAGCTAGGGGAAGAGAGCCGCGAGCTGGCGATGCAAATTATGGAGCAGGGGGATCGGCTGCGATTTTTGGTAGAGGCGTTAGTGAAAGCGTCCCGGCTGGAAAACGGGTTGGTTGTAGTGAAGCCTGACCGATACCTGCTGGAAGAATTTTGCGCACAGCTTGGGAGTGACATTGCGTCCAGCGCAGCAGAAAAAGGGATTATCGTAGAATGGAAAATCCCAGAGGGGATAATCTGCCGTTACGATCCAAAGTGGACGGGGGAGGCGATACGCAACATATTGGACAACGCAGTCAAATACACACCCTGCGGGGGACGGATTAAGATTACCGCGCAGCTATACGAGTTATTCTGTCGGATTGACATTACGGACAGTGGTATAGGCATTACGGAGGAAGAGCAGCCGCATGTATTTGAGCGATTTTACAGATCGCCCCGAGTTGCGCAGCAGGAGGGTGTAGGCATAGGCTTATATTTATCACGCCGCATCATCAGCGACCAGGGCGGATATATCAAGCTAAGCACCGGGGGGAAGGGTACAACTTTTTCGGTATTTCTGCCTAGGTAACCGCCCTCGCCGGGAGGCGTCCTGCGCGGACAGCGACAGGGCGCTGCCCTGCACCCGTGCCTATGCGGCAGGCACCGAGGGCGCTGCCCTCTGGACACCCGCCCTCGCCGGGAGGCGTCCTACGCGGACAGCGACAGGGCGCTGCCCTGCACCCGTGCCTATGCGGCAGGCACCGAGGGCGCTGCCCTCTGGACACCCGCCCTCGCCGGGAGGCGTCCTACGCGGACAGCGACAGGGCGCTGCCCTGCACCCGTGCCTATGCGGCAGGCACCAAAGGGCGCTGCCCTCTGGACACCCGCTGGGGTCATGACCCCAGACCCCGAGATGCTGCCGCATCTCTGCTTCGCCTGCGGGCGGGACGGGGGTGGGGGCGTAGAAAAATGTGAATACTATGCTGACCGGCCCGCCATAAGAACAGCGGGCCGGTCGATTATTTACTGTATGAATCAATATATAAAACGGGATAATCGTATTTAACCACCCCGCCCGCCGTCATTTTGGCGGGCGGGGCAGTGTGCAGAAACGATGGTAACCGCACCCATTCCCCGCCGCAGCGGAGAAAGGGAGTCCAGAGGGACGAGTCCCTCTGGCGCTGTCCGCGTAGGACCGCCCGCCGCGTAGGACCGCCCGCCGCGTAGGACCGCCCGCCGCGTAGGCGAGGCTTTAGCGTACGGAAGATGAGAGCAAATCACGGATGGTATGGCTAAGGTGGTCCATGTCAATGGGCTTTGCAACATGACGGTTCATGCCAGCGTCCAAGGCTTCCTTTACGTCCTCGGAGAAAGCGTTGGCCGTCATCGCAATAATTGGGATGGATTTTGCCTCTGGATGGCTGCATTTGCGAATTGCGCGCGTCGCTTCGTAACCGTTCATGACCGGCATCTGCACATCCATTAAAATCAGGTCATATTGCCCCGGGGCAGACTGCTCGAATCGTTCCAGCGCCAGCTGCCCGTTTTTGGCGATGTCACAGGAGGCTCCCGACATTTCCAGCAGCTCGGTCAGGATTTCCGCATTCAGATCATTGTCTTCCGCCGCCAGAATGTGCAGCCCGGATAGCGCATCTCCTGCGTTATCAGCAGCGTTTTCGTCCTTGTCAGCTTCGCCGCCCATCAGCTCGCTGACTGCCATTTTGAAATTGCTCAGGAAAAACGGCTTCTGCAAATAACCGTTAATGCCTGCGTCAGCGCCTTCCTTTTCCAGATGACCGATGTCATACGCCGTCAGTATCAGGATTGGTACAGTGCTCGGAACGATTTGCCGGATGTGACGCGCGGCCTCTATGCCGCTGATATCCGGCATTTGCCAGTCGCAAAGCACCAAATCATAACCAGTGCCCTGTTGCTGGGCGGCCTGCACCATTTGAATCGCTGCTTGGCCGCCTAATGCGTATTGCACCTCTACGCCTGAACCAGACATAACGTTTTGAATGCCAAGGCAGACGTCCTCTTCATCGTCTGCGATTAAAAGCCTTGATATGCCGTGCCGCGTCCAGAAGTCGGGGCTGGTGTCCTGTTCCTTGGTGCGCAGTTCCAACTCAATGGTAAACTTGCTGCCGCGGTTTAGCTCGCTTTCCACTTGTATCGTGCCGCCCATCAGGTTCACCAGATTGTGGGTGATAGCCATGCCAAGGCCCGTGCCCTGTATGCCGAGCGTTTTGTCCGTTGTTTCCCGGCTGAACGGCTGGAAAATCGTCTCCAGATATTCCTTTGTCATGCCAATGCCGTTATCCTCAATAATAAAACGGAATCGCGCATAGTGCCGGGTGCACTGCGGCAGCTGGCAGACTGTCATCTGAATTTTGCCGCCCTCCGGCGTGTATTTTACGGCGTTGGATAAGATGTTGATTAGGATTTGGTTAATGCGCAGGCGGTCGCCCAGCACTTCCTCATTGCAGATATCATGTACAGAGATTTTGAATTGCTGATGCCGTGACCGTGCCTGTGGCTGCATCATCGTGTCCAGCTCGTCCACAATTTTTGCAAGGCTGATTTCAGTGATATTTAAGGTGGTTTTGCCGCTTTCAATCTTGCTCATATCCAACACATCATTGATCAGTCCGAGCAGGTGCTGGCTGGAGGAGGCAATTTTGTGGGTATATTCGCGTACCTTTGCGGGATTGTTTGCATCACGCCGCAAAAGGGTGGAAAAACCGATAATTGCATTCATCGGCGTGCGGATATCGTGGCTCATGTTGCTTAAAAACATGCTTTTGGATTCGTTGGCGGTCCTGGCGATTTCCAGCGCGGATTTTAATGCCCGTTCACTCTGCTGCTCATGCGTGCGGTCAGAGAGCACAGCGACAAAGCGGTTAGAGCCATTGATGGAGGTTTTATAAATCGTTTCCAGGAACCAGCAGGGATCTCCGCTGATTTTATGGATTCGTTCCCCTTCATAAACGATGGAGCAGTCCTCTTTCAGATGCGATAGCGTGATATGGTGGTAGGAACCATCGGGCAGATGGCGTTCCAGAATATGAATATCAGCCCGGACTTCCTCCGGCGAGATGCCGAGCACCCGCTCAATATTGGGGCTGACATATTCAACCGAGAAATCATCGGGGGAGAACATTAAAAAGACGTCGTTTGTGTTGTTTGCGAGGATGCTGAACAAGTGCTCCCGATATTGGACGTCGTCCTCTTTTTTCAACAGTTTCAGGTAGGAACGCCGTCCCATATAGATGAACAGCACCGCGATAGCGATTACAGAGCCCGAAAGGATCATAAACGTTTGAGAGCTTTTCAGGATATCGTCAGCATGATTCATGACCGCGTTATCCGGTACGATTGTGACCAGTGACCATCCATCCGTCCCGTTGATCGGTGTGAAAGCGAGCACACTTTCCACGCCGTCACAGGGCAGCCGCACGGCCCCCTCTCCGTTTTGGGCAATGCCGTTTTTGAGCATCGTGACAAGGTCGTTTTCTTCGCTGCCAGGGAAATCGACTACTTCCAAGATATTGGAAAACGTGCCGGCACTTCTGCGGCAGGGGCGGATAAGGATATCCCCTTCCCGGTTTACGATATAGGAAAAGCCGGTATCATTATAAAAAGAGAGCATGAATTCCTCTGCTACGACTGACATCGGACGTTTCGCCTGGACAATGCCGGCGGCGCCGTCTGCAAAGGTAAGATATTGATAGGAACCGACAACCTGCTGGCCGGTGTATTCATCTGTGTAGGGCTCGCGGATACCACGGCCTGCTAAGGTACGGTATTGTTCCAGTGCGTCCGCGCTGACTGGATAGATGCGGTCAGGTTCGTTTTCGTACATCTGCCCGCTTTCCAAGTCGAGCACAGTAAATGCGATTTCCGCATCTTCAAACAAATCAATCGCGTCAAAGATGTCGTCCTGGTCGGTGGAGTCCGTATTAGACAGGTATTTCACGATTCGGGAAAGGATCTGCATATCTTTTTCGATATAGACCTCGAATGCATGGCTGCCCTGTGCCGTGACCTCCAGTATTTCTACAACCGCCTGATGCCAGACGGCCTGCTGGATATTGCTTATGTAGTAGATAATGCTCCCGATCAGCAGCGCTGATGCAAGGAGGATCGTAAGGATTGTTTTGCGCTGTCCACTCTGATTTACCATATGATTGACCTGTATAAAGTTCCTTTCTGCCGGTTTCGGCAGCTTGCCTTGACCTACGCTGCCAGTCCCACGCCGTGATGCACGGGCAGGCCGGTAACCTGTCCATTATCGGAATATATTTTCTAAGAATTAGTATATCATATTCGTGCGGACGATTACAAGTCTTCTTTAATTTATTGGGAAAAATATTTGAAAAAAAGGGATTTCCTGGTTTTGCTGCAAAAAATTCCTTTGGTTAATCGAAACAGGATATTTTTCCGGTGATTTAGCCGCTGGGACAGATGTAATATTTCAAATAGCTGCAATCTATTGCATGAAAGCGTACAAACGTATATACTGGAAACTAGAAAAAGCCTAAGAACCCGAGGGAAAGATTATGAACCGATATATGAGAAGCCTGCTGCTTTCCCTGCTGGCCCCTGCGCTGCTTTTGGCAGCGGCAGAAGCAGCGTCGTTCCCGGTCTCTGCGACGGATGAGACGGGCGTGACGCGTTGGGGATATATCAGCGACAGTGGCAGCCAGATAACAGAATTTATTTACAGTACAGCCGGGGAGTTCGGACAGAACGGCCTAGCTGCCGTCACCAACGAGGAAGGTCAGCTTGCGTTGCTCCATGAAAACGGTACGCTTGCGACTGATTGGCTGGAGATGCCCCGCCGCGTCACTACGGACGGACGGTGGCAGGCGCTGGAATACGACGGTTATACGGAATATTATGACAGCGACGGCAGCCTTGTCGGCAGCGTGGAGGGAGCGGTAGGATTCCCGGGCGATGGACTTGTCGTGGCCACTGGCCGGACAGGACGGCGCACGCTTTATGGATACAGCGCCCTGCGTCCCGAGCCTGCGGAGGCTGGAACGCAGGACGGTGCAGCCGGACAGGCGGCAGTCAGCCAAGACCAAACTGCGGAGAAGGAGAACCCCGCAGAAGCTGGTGAAAAGCCCGTGCAGCCGGAGGCCGCAGCCCCGAAGGACGGCGGCGCGGAGGCGGAAGATCGTGCTGCAAAGCCGGGCGCTGCACCGGAGGAAGACGGGAAGTCAGATTCTGCACCAGAGGAGGAACGTTATGCCATTGAGCCGCAGTATCTGGCGGCGGGTGGCTTCCGGGATGGACGCGCGCTGGTACAGACCGAGCGCGGCGACTATGCGGTAATCAACACGCGCGGACAAGTGCTCCGCGAGCTGCCGGAGGGCACCACGCCCACTGCACTTGATATTTATGATGACCATATCGTAATTTTGGAGATGCAGGGAAAATACGCGCTTTATTCGCTGGATAATATGCAGTTTGCGACCAGTTTTTCCTATGATGAAATCCTGCCTTTTGACCGGCGGGCGGCACGCTGCCGGGTGGGCAATCTTTGGGGGCTGATTACGGCTTCCGGCTCGGTTGTAATTGAGCCGACCTACCCATATCTTTCCTATATGGGAGAGGGCGTTTACGCGGCGCGCGGCACGGACCCCGGCGCTGCTGCCGTCAGTGAGACGGGCAAGGTGCTTTATTCTACTGGTACATATGTAGGCGGGTTCCAGACCTTTGCGCACGGTTATTCCTGGCATGGCCGTTTGGATGGCAGCGTAGTTTTCTTTAATACGATTGGAACCATTGCGCAGCCTGTCAGCGGTGCGGATGACCCGCAGGTCATGACGGCCAAGGTAGCGCGTGTCACGCGTGACGGTGTGGATAGTTATATTGACATCCGTTCGGGACAGACGATTTACAGCAATGACCGCAGCTATGATTTGGGGAATGGCATGGAGCTCAGCGCGGAGACCTATGAAAAGTATTTAGGGATGCGCCGGGACGGCACCGAATACGGCTATCATGTGGAGTATCCACAGCTTTCCGGCCACAGCAGCGAAGCGGTGCAGGCAAAGATCAATGACAAGATTCGCAGCTTCTTTGTTTCGGGCCCCAGCGGCGAACAGGAACGTTCTTTGGATGTGACTTTTGGTTTTTCGGTTGAAGGGCGTGTGCTGGTAGTTTGGGCCAACGGTGTAAGCGGGCTGGACACCAGCGCGGTGATATGGAATGATTCCATCGGGCTTGACCTGGTTACGGGTGATTGCTACACGGCTTATGATTCGTTGTTTCACAGTGGTGCGGCAGTTATTTTAAGTGGGCTTTTGCCCGAGGGTGCACCTTATTACGCATATCCGCGTATTGATTCCGAGGGTGTCACCTTTTTCCGGAACCATCCTGCGGAGCGTGGCGCACTGCCCTATGCGGAATCGGTACATCTGACATTCCAGGAGCTTGCTGGCGCGGTTGATTTTTCCGGTAGTTGTTACCGTGCGCTTACTGCGGGTAACTGATTGCTGCTCCCTTGGTTTCGCCTACGCGGCGGGCGGTCTTCCGCAGACAGCGCCAGAGGGACTTGTCCCTCTGGACTCCCATCCATCGCCTGCGGGCGGGACGAATGGGCTGGGCGTGCTTGTTTCCACGCTGTCCTTTTGGTGGGGGAAACGGGCAGATACAGAGTTAATTTTAGTGGATAACGGGGCTGTGATTGATTACACAGCCCTGTCGATGTTTTGGGCAAAAAGGGGCTTTTTTCCGAAACGGCGGAGGGCTTTACAATAAGTTTTCAAATTATTCACATAACAGGCGGAACTTTCCGTTGTGCCTGGCCGTCAAATGTGGTACACTATTTAGTAGAACACACCGGAATGAAAGTGAGGAGGCAACTCTATGAGAAGTACAAAACGCTTGGGCGCATTGTTCATCGCCCTGGTCATGATTTTTACGATGATACCGATTACGACGGCCGGAGCGGCTGATTTGAGCGGGACCATCGTCCTGACCATGAACAGCACGGAATTTTCAGTCAACGGCACAAAAACCAAAATTGACGAGCAGGGTTCCAAGCCCGTGCAGGAGAAGGGATACACCATGCTCCCCCTGCGTGCAGTCATGGAAGCGACCGGCGGCACGCTGACCTATGACGGCGACACCCAGAAGATCACCATCACCCGCGGCGGCGACACAGTTGCCCTTTCGCTTGGCAGCAAGACGGCTGTTGTCAACGGCGCAAACCGCACCCTGGGCGCGGCTCCCTATGCGACCAATGGACGCACCATGGTACATATCCGTACCCTTGAGCTGTTCGGTATGAAGGTAGACTGGGAAGAAAAGACCAATAATGTAACGGTTCATTATGTCGAGCCGACCAAAATCTTTAATCTGACCCTTCAGAACGGCATGGGCACTGCTTACACCAGCATCCAGATTGCTCCGATGCTGACCACCAGCGAGTCTGACTGGTCGGGCAACCTGCTCGGCGCGGATACCCTGAATGTCAATCAGAATCTGATTGTACAGGCTCCGATTACTGGCAGCGGTTCCTATCAGCTGCGCTGCGGCTATGCAACATCTGGACAGACGATGTATCATACCATTCAGAATATCACCCTGACCGGCATGACCGACCGTGCCACCATCCTGATGAACAGCACTACGAACCCCGGCATTTCGATTGACGGCGCATCGGCGACCAGCCGCACCATTCAGCTTTACGTTGTGAATAATACCGGCACTACCATTCAGGCGCTGTATGGCAAGAAAACCAGTGATACATTCTATAATCAGAATAACAACCTGCTTTCTGCGGGCCAGATGCTGGTGAGCGGCGGTACTGCAACCGTGAATTTCAACTATGACAGCAATGTTTCCCAGTACAATTTCTTTGCACAGGCAACGACCGGCACCTATCTGCCTGAATATAAGAATGTGAAACTGAACGTTGCAACCAGCGGACAGACCTTTGCAACCCTGACGCTTGGGCCCGATGGCCTGACCAACAGCTCTAACACCACGAACGGTACAAACGGCACGACAGGCGATACCGAGATTCGTTTCACAAACAATTCCGGCAGCACGATTTATGAACTGCGTGCCTCTACTTCCAGCCGCTCCACCAGCATTAAGAACGGCGAAGTCATCTGGTCAGATACCAGCGGCCTGAAAAACGGCAAAACCGTTACCTTTAATATGGATATCGGTTCGTATAGCAAGTGGTACTTTGGTGCATTTACTTCAAAGACCTCTTCCGCCAGCATTGCATACTCAGGTGAAGTCAACTTCAAAAAGACCAACTGTACCTATGCCAAGGTCGTTCTGGACGTGGACGATGAGTATGAGCTCCAGGATTGGTGGGATTGCAGCGAGTGCGAGACCGATGAATATGATTACGATGACGATGATTACGAGGATGCAAAGGCCAGCGTAGTCGAACTGTTTGAGGATGCGAAGGCAGCGCATAAAAAGCTCGACAGCACCATTGATGAGGACGAGTATGACGACCTGAGCAGCAGCGAGCGCAGACACTATGATTCTTCTTCCGGTTCTGGCAGCAGTTTCCGTACTTCCGATCATAAATTTGACGGCAAGGCGAGCAGCAGCAAGAGTGATGGTTCTGTAGACCTGGTAGTTCTGAACTCCATGACTGACAAGATTGAAGCACTCTATGCAATCGAAAAGAGCGATTACACGAGCAAAATGTCCTCTTATGATTATGAAGACATTGAGGACGACAACGACTTTGTCGAGCTGTTTGACGGAAGCACCCTCAAGGCAGAAAGCTATGAATTCATCTCTGACGCGCTGAATAACGACACTACTTATTATTTTGCAGTGTTTGATTCCACAAAGAGCAGCGCGAAGCCCATCAACACCATTAACAAGTTCAGCATCAAGGTGGATGATGATGCTGATTACGCAGTCATGAATATCAAGAGCAAGAGCACCTGCACTACCTTTGATTCAGAGGATGGACAGTATCTGATCTGGATTGAAAACGATTCTGGTGAGGATATTAAGAAGGTCAGCTTTACAGAAGATACCTCCAGAAGCGCGAAAACAGTAACAAGCTCCGCCATTGATGATGAGGAGTTTGCAAGTGTAGTGCTTGACACCGATTCATACGGCGATGACTGGGATATCGAGGTTATATTCGATGGCAATTATGACGATATTGATGATGACATTAGTCTTGACGATTATGATTATGGCTTCATCCATATGGTTATTGGCAAGAAGGACATCAATTTCAATGAAGCGGATTAACTGAAAATTCATTTTAGCCCCCCGACTTTTTCAGTCGGGGGGCTTTCTTTCCGTCTGAAACTATGTTATACTAATTTTATTCTGCGCACGGCGGCAAAATAACCGTCAGACAGCGCGTTGAAAGAGATGAAACAGGTTATATAGTGAGGTTTCCATGAATATCCAAATTTTTGGCAAACAGAAATGCTTTGACACGAAAAAAGCCGAGCGCTGGTTTAAGGAGCGCCGGATTCCATACCAGTTGGTCAAGCTGGATAAATACCCGATGTCACGCGGGGAATTTGACAGTGTATCCCGCGCACTTGGCGGCTATGAACAGCTGATTGATCCGAAAGCGAAAGACGCTGCATCGCTGCAATACCTTGCCTATGAGGAAGACAAAATCGTGAAATTATTAGATTATCCTGAACTGATGCGGACGCCGGTTGTTCGCAATGGCCGACAGGCCACAGTTGGTTACTGCCCGGATACCTGGGCAGCGTGGCAATGAGAAGCGGACGCGCCGTTAGGCGCTTGCTGATTTGCTGTATGCTGCTTGCGTTCGCCTCCGTTCCGGCGGAGGCAGTTGAAACAGCCGGGACGGCTGCTCCATCCGGCACTGCGGCACCCGCAGGCACACCAGCCCCGGCGGATACAACCACGCCGACCAGCACAACGGCTCCAACGGATACAACCGCGCCCACTGGCACATCAGCTCCGACAGATACAACCACACCCGCAGGCACACCGGCCCCAACGAATACAACCACGCCCGCTGGTACAACGGCACCTACAGGCACACCCGCCCCTGCCGTTCCGGTTGCGTCGAACAGCAGCATTGCCTTTACAATGAATGCCGGGACAGTATATACGGATTCGTCAACAACGGCCCGTGGAGATGCTTTCATAGATTCCCGTGCGTATTCCTATCCAGACGGCTCGCGCCTGTCCATGCAGCGTATCCGTACCAAAGATGCCGGTGCTCCCGCGCAGGATCTTGGCAAAATGACCGTCAGCGGCAGTGAGGGATTGCTCCGCTGGTATGACAAACAGGAAGCGGTCTGGCATGTTGTCCCGCTCAAGGCGGGCACATATCCTGCCGGAACCTATCACATCAGCACCGATAAAGGCAGCGCAATTATTGTTCCGTCCCAAACCTATCTTGACCATAGCAACGGGATGATCGAACATTTGCCAGCCTGTAATGGTACGCTGGTCATCAGTGAAGTACAGGACGGCTTTTTATTCACACTGCGCACACCGGCGCTGCCTGCCAATGTGCACGCCGAATGGTTCCTGCTGCGTTCCGCTAATCAGCTGGTAGACTGGAACCGTGCGGAATCCGCACAGAAATGGTCGATTTATTCCTTTATCGGGGATAACCGCTGGTGCATGACCGGATATTATTATCTTGCGCCCGAAAGCTATTATCCTGCCGGGGCAAATTATTACCATAACCTGCCCGCCGCCTATATTGCCGGGCGCATGATGCGGGATGAAGGGCAGCCAGCGTCCGCCTTTTTGGGGCTGGCTATGCTGGACGTAATGGGCGGCTTATGCAATGAGGAGGGCTATTGGCCCTCACTTTCCGGCAGTGTCTGGCTGCGGGACGATTACGGCATTGAGCCGGGATATTTTGATACGCGATTCAATGTGGATCTTGCAACGGCGCAGCTGAATGCAGTCAACCGCTACGGCATTTCCGAGTGGAAAACCGGGCTGATCCGGTTCGGCGACTACCTGCGCGGCTATTGTGAACGGCATCATTTTTCCTTTGACCTGGAGGGACGGCCGGGCTGGCTGGTGCAGGATTATGCCCATAAGAACGGCGGCAGCCCGACGCACAGTTCCTTAAATCATCATGCGGCAATCGCGGTTTTCCTCTACCGGCTGACCACGCTGACGGGTGAAAAGCGTTTTGCGGACACTGCCGAAATACTGACCTGTGGAATTGAACATTCGGCCAGCCAATGGCTGAAACCGGATGGTGATTTATATTACGCATATATGCCGGATGGCAGCTTTGACCGGGCAGACTATCCATACCTGACCTATAATGATTTGCTTGAGCTGCAATCTTGTGTTTCTGCTGCACGCGGGGCGGCCAGCGGGGCGTTGGACACACTGCTGACAAGCAAGCGCCAGTGGATGGATGCACGAGGAATTGTAGAATACAATCAGTAATTATATGAAGTGATATTACGCATTGTATTTATACAATATGTAATCAATAAATTCCTATAAGAAGGAATGATAACAGGGTGTGATCGTCTTTTGCGGCGGTCACACCTTGCAGTATCCGGGCAAACGTATGATAAAATACAAAATGTAATTTTATGAAATGATATTACAAAATGTAATTTCCGGAGGCGCCCATGCTATTCAATTCGATTGATTTCCTGCTGTTTTTTCCGGTGGTGACGGTGTTCCACTTTCTGCTGCCTCATCGGGTGCGCTGGATTTGGCTGCTGATTGCCAGTTACTTCTTTTATATGTGCTGGAATCCGAAATATGTCGTGCTGATTGCCCTGTCCACCGTGATTACCTATTTGAGCGGGCTGCTGCTGGATGCCGCCGCCCGTGTGCAGGACCCGGTACGGCGGGAACGGCTGCGGCGGCTGTGGGTCGCGCTCAGCTTCGGGCTGAATCTGGCAATCCTGTTTTTCTTCAAATACTTCACATTCCTGTTGGATAACCTTTCGGCATTGGCCGGGCTGTTTGGGGTCACACTGCGGCAGCCTGCCTTTGATCTGCTGCTTCCGGTGGGGATTTCCTTTTATACCTTTCAGGCGCTGGGGTATACGATGGATGTTTATCGCGGCGCGCTGCCCGCCGAGCGGAACCTTTTCCGTTATGCGTTGTTCGTTTCGTTTTTCCCGCAGCTTGTCGCGGGGCCGATTGAACGTTCGGGCAATCTGTTGTCCCAGCTGTACGAACGGCATGATTTTGACCCTGACCACGTGCGGGATGGCCTGCTGCTCATGCTGTGGGGCATGTTTGAAAAGATTGTTGTTGCCGACCGTATTGCTTATTTGGTTACGCATGTTTTCGGACATTATCAGGAGTTGCCCGGCATTGCATCTGTGCTTGCTGTACTGCTGTTCGGCGTGCAGCTTTATTGTGATTTTGCGGGTTATTCGGATATTGCGCGTGGCGCGGCGGAAGTGTTGGGCTTCCGGCTGATGGTGAATTTCCGGCAGCCTTATTTTGCGCGTTCCACACAGGATTTCTGGCGGCGGTGGCATATTTCCCTTTCCACATGGTTCCGTGACTATCTATATATCCCGCTTGGCGGCAGCCGCAGGGGAACCGCTGTCAAATACCGGAATCTGATGGTTGTACAGCTCGTCAGCGGATTATGGCACGGAGCAAACTGGACTTATGTTGTATGGGGCGGTTTGAATGGCATTTATCAGGTTGCGGGTGCGGCGCTCGCGCCACGGCGCGAGCGGATATGCAGATATCTGCATATCCGCCGGGAAAATCCGTTCTTCCGGTGCATAAGCGCAGCCTTTATTTTCCTGTTGTATGATTTTTCGCTGTTATTTTTCCGTGCGCCCAGCCTGCATACCGCGCTCTCCATGGGGAAGCGGGTGCTGCTGCATTTGGAGCCTTTCGCGCTGCGTGGGCCGGCGCTGTATACCATTGGCCTGGCAGAACAGCAATTCCATGTGCTTCTGTGGGCGCTGCTGCTGCTGTTCCTTGGTGATTTGCTGAAGGAGCGTTTGGGCGAGGTACGCCCGCACCTGACCCGTCTGCCGCTGCCGGTGCGCTGGACCGTGTACCTGGCCGGGCTGTTCATTGTGCTGCTGTTTGGGATGTATGGGCCGGGCTTTTCGGAATCGCAGTTTATCTATTTCCAGTTCTGAGGTGGCTGAAATGAAACGGAATCTTCGCTTTTTTGCATCTGCTGCTGCATTCCTGCTGGTGTTTGGGCTGTTGTTCGCGCCGCTGAGCGAGCTGGTCTGCCGGAAGTCGCTGACCGGCACATGGGATATGACCAACAAAGTCGGCGGCTTCTATAACGAGCCGGAGGACGAGTTTGAGGTCATGTTCTTCGGTTCAAGCCATACCTATGCTGCATTTTCTCCGCTGCGGCTGTGGGAGCGGACCGGCATTAAAAGTTATGTTTTTGCAACGCAGCGCCAGCCGCTTTGGGCAACCTATGCCTATTTGGCCGAGGCGCTGAAAACCCAGTCGCCCGCATTGGCGGTGGTGGACTGCCGCGGAGCGCTGGAACCGGCCGAGAGCTATGAGGAAGAGGGCGTCACCTATTCTTTTATGGATGACCTGCCGTTTTCGTGGAACAAGGTACGGCTGGCCTGGTCGTCAGCGGGGACGATGTCCGGACGTGCCGAGCTGCTGTGCAATTTTATTAAGTACCACGGGCGTTGGACCAGCCTGACCGAGGCGGATTATGCCTTTGACCGCGCGGCGCTGCGGGACCCGTATAAGGGATATGTATTCCTTCCGGCAAAGGAAGAATCATTCCCGCGTCCTGCGGTCGGGCATATCACGGAATGCGCCCCTCTGGACCGTAAAAACGAATACTGGCTGCGCCGGATCATCACGCTCTGCCGGGAGGAGGGCGTGCCGCTGTGGCTTGTAAAAACGCCGTCCAACCTGGAAGCCGCTGAAAAGGCGCTGGTCAACACTGTGGAACGCATTGCCGCAGAATATGGGGTGCCTTTTGCGGATTTCAATGAAAGCTATGAGGAAATCGGGCTTGCGCCGGAACTGTTTTTTGACGCACATCATATGGATGCACGCGGAGCGGCACAGTTCACCAGCTGGTTTGCACAGCGGCTGACGGCGCAGTATCCGGGGCTGAGTATCGGCATGGGTTCCGATGGCTGGGCGGGGGAAGCTGCTGCATATGCTGAGGCGCTTCAAGCGCTTGACTGATTTGGCTGATTGCGGTAAAAAATTACGGGGCGGACCGGCCTTGCCGCATTGCTTTTTCAGTGGCCGGGTGATATAATTATTAACAGTATCATCTATGAATTTGTTTGGAAGTTTCTTCCGTATATAAATCACAGGGAGGGAGCGCATTTTGGAACGCAAGGATTACGAAAAAATTTTGGACGGGATGCCGGAAACCGGAATTTATGTTATCCGTGAGGAAGATCACCGGATTCTCTATGCCAATCAACGCGCGCAGGAAGTGTCGCCGGAGGCAAAGGTCGGTGTGGCCTGTGGAAGGATGCGGGATGGCGCATGCCGGGGCTGTCCGCTGATGACAATAGAGGATCGGGAGAAAAGCCGTCTGCTGAGCTATAATGAGGCCTATGGCGGCGTGGTAGAGATTACGGCGGCCCGGATCACATGGGAGGATGACACGCCTGCATTTCTGGTTTCCGTGGTGCGCCGCATTGAGGCGTCCGGCTATACTTATCGGAAAATTCTGCATGTGGATCTGCTGCACGACAGCTGTGAGGTGCTGCGGGCCGAGCAGGGGGGCTGGATGCCGGAGAAAGGCTCGCTTTCCGTGCAGCTGGAGACATTTGCGCGCAGTGGTGCTGTGCATCCAGATGATGTGGAGCGTTTCGTAGCCTTCATCCGCCCGGAGCATATGCGCACTGTGACAGAGAACGAATCCCTGAGCCTGCTGTATCGCCGGAAGTCCGGGAAAATCTACCGGTGGAACCTGATGGAACTGGTGCCTGACCTCATTTCGGCTGACGGCAGACGGTTTGCAACGCTTTGCATGAAGGACGTCCATGACCTGCTTCAGGAGACCCTTGCGCGAGAAGAGGCTAACACACGTACCCAGGAATTGATTCGCAGCCTTGGCGAGCGGCACTCTGACATTTTTATTATTGACCTGAAAACCGGGCTGGTAGAGCCGGTCCGCATGGATGGGGAGATGCAGGAAAACATCTCGTCACTGGTACAGCCGTGGGATAGCCTGGCGGATACCCGGATTCGGAGCAGGCTGCATGAGGCGTACCTGGACGAATTTGACTGCCTGTTTTCTCTGGAGGGCCTGCGTGAGCTGCGCAAAAACGGGCAGCAGAAAACCGAGCTGCTTTGCCAGTGGAGCAGCGGCGACGAGAGCCGTTATATTTCTGTGACAGCTACCTTGGATGCGGGCATGAAAGGCCGTCATACTGTGCTGGCGCTCCAGGATGTGGATGTCCGTATGCGGCAGGAGCTGGCGCATACCAGACGGGATATGCAGATGGCTGCCGTCCTGAAATCCCGCTTCAAAGCGATGACCACCGTCAATCTGGAAACCGGGCGGTGTGAGCGGGTCGATTTGACCCAGCCCGCAGGGCCGGATAATCTGCGTGTTGGCGACTATGAGCTGTTTACCCGCAATGCGGTATCCCATCATGTCCATCCTGACGATGGGGATGCTTATTGGTCTGCCCTCTCGCTGGAACATCTGCGGCAGAAGGCGGCGGCGGTCGAGGACTACGCGGATGAGGTTTTGCAGTACCGGATGCGGGGCGAGCCTGTGGCATGGATTGAGCTGCACGTTATTTACAGCCGGCAGAAAGACCATGTCATGGTCAATGTTCTGGGGCAGGATATAACGCGTGAAAAATGCCAGGAAGCCTCCCGCCAGCAGCTGCTTGAGGACCGCTCCTATATCATCAGCAGTTTGAGCAGCCTGTTTTTTACAACGTATTATATGGACTTGGAGAAAGAGACTTTCCGTACAGTCAATCAGCTGCGCCGGGTCGGGGACGTGCTGGGCGATGAAATCAACTGTACCGCCGCGCTCCAGCTCTATGCGAACCATTTTGTGCACCCGGACGACCGGGCGGAGTATTTGAAGGTGATGAACGTACAGAACCTGCGTCAGACGCTGCGCTGGTGGCAGCCGTATGTGGCGGTAGAGTACCGGAAGATGCCGGAGGGCGCAAAGGGAGGGCCTTGCCGCTGGGTACGTGCTACAGCGGTATTGGCGCGGATCGGGGCGGATGATATGCCGTGGACCGTTGTATATGTTGCACAATATATAGGTGACAGCGACTGCCGCGCCAGCGTAGGATAAAACAGAAGCCCTGTAGCTGCCTGCTGGGGTAACAGGCAGCCGCAGGTGCGGTGCCGCAGGGCACGGAAAGGAGACGTATGGATAAGATATTGATTATAGATGACAGTGCGGTGCAGGCTGGTTTCCTGTGTTCGATTTTGTCTGAGGAGTATGAGGTGACGAGCTGCCAGAATGCAGAGGACGGGATGCGTGCCGCACGGGAAGGGGAGTATTCGCTGATCCTGCTGGATATTATTATGCCCGGGGTGGACGGTTTCATGCTGCTGGAGGATTTGAAGCAGAGTGAAATGACCAAACATATCCCGGTGATTATGATTACCAGCCTTTCGGATATCCAGTATGAAGAGCGCGGGCTGCTGATGGGTGCAGTCGATTATGTGACCAAGCCGTTCAGCCCGGTGATTATCAAGGCGCGTGTGAATACCCATATCCAGCTGTACCATTATCAAACGCAGTTCCGGCAGCAGGCAATGATTGATGATTTGACCGGTGTTGCAAACCGCCGCTGCTATGAGCAGAAAAGCCTTGCGCAGTGGCAGGAGGCAATCCGGTTTGAGCTGCCGTTTTCGGTCTGTATGTTTGACATTGATAAATTCAAGCTGTATAATGATACGTTTGGCCACCCAGCGGGTGACCGTGTGATTTCATCCGTAGCAAAAACGGTGTCGGCATATTTCCGCCGGGCGACCGACCTTTTTGCCCGGTACGGCGGAGAGGAGTTTGTCGCTGTATTGCTGGGAATTGATGCTGTATCGGCGTTTGAGCATCTCAAAACCGTCCGCCAGGCAGTAGAAGACCTGCATATCCAGCACAATTCCCCGGTTTGCGAATGGGTAACGATCAGCGTGGGCGGCATCACCGTCCAGCCTAAGCTGGGCGACAGCTTTGACACCTGCCTGAAGCTTGCGGACACGATGCTGTATGACGCAAAGCGGCTCGGCCGAAACCGTGTCGTTTGGTCTAACGCAAACGCTGTGCAGTGGTTTGAAAAATAAACCTTCTTATACTCGTTTGTGCTGAAATTTATCGTTTGCTCCGCCTGCGCGGCGGGCGGTCTTACGCAGACGGCGCCAGAGGGACTTGTCCCTCTGGACTCCCTTCCATCGCCTGCGGGCGGGACGAAGGGACAGCCGCGCCACCCAGCCCGCCGTCCTTTTGGCGGGCTGGGCAGGACGCACAAACAGCAGTAACCGCACCCATTCCCCGCCGCAGCGGAAATAAAGTTTTTACTCGATTTTTTTACAAAAAAATCG
>CAJUSB010000057.1 GCA_910589115.1 uncultured Clostridia bacterium
GCCTTCCTTCTAACAACAGCAATTGGGTTAATTTTCAGCAGGACTACACACTAGTAAGGAATTATAACAGAGAGGATAGCTTTCGTGTCAGTCGAAGGCAAGCGCTTGGATGTGCCGACAAATGTAATCATCTATCTCTAGCTGATTACAGACAAGCGCCCAGTTCAGGAGGGATGATTCTCCCCACTTCTTCTCCAGCTTTTTCACGCGCAGGAAGAGAAGATTCAGGAGTGCGCTCTCGTTTGGGAAGGCGTCTTTGCGGGTGACGATCCGCAGGCTAGAGTTAACGCTCTCCAAGGCGTTGGTAGTGTACATGATCTTGCGCACCGCACTGCCCAAATCAAAGTGCTGTTCCACGTGCTGCCAATTTCGAGTCCAGACGGACACGGCCCCCCGGATATTGTTTCCATGTATCCTGGAATTGTTCAAACTCACTCTTGACTGCCACCAGGCTGGGAGCAGCATAGATTCGTTTGAGCTGGGCGGTGAAGGCTTTGTAATCCCGAGTGGGCACATACTTGAGGGAATTGCAGATCAAATGCACGATGCACCGCTGGACTGTCACCTGGGGGAAGATGGCCTTTGTCCCTTCCTCCAGGCCCGTCACACTGTCCATGGACAGGAACAAAACATCCTTCACTCCACGTTCTTTCAGTTCGTCAAAGATCTGCATCCAGTGATGTTTACTCTCCGTTTCGTTCAATCAAAGACCCCAAATCTCCTTTTTACCGTTAATATCGTACCCAAGAATGACGTCTACGGCGTACTTCTTCGCCTCATAATCCTTCCGCAGCGTCACATACAGGCAGTCCACGAACAGGAACGCATACAGCTTCTTCAGCGGTCGGTTCTGCCACTGATCCAACTCTTCCAGTACGCAGTCTGTGATGTTGGAGATCATCTCGTGGGAAATTTCAGAACCATAGATTTCCTCAATCATCTCCGCGATATCCCGCTGGCTCAACCCATTCGCGTACATCGACAAGACCTGATCCTCAATGGCGCTTACGTCCTTTGACGATCCTTGGAGAGAAGCTGCCGTCCCAATCCGAGGTACCTCAATTTTCACTTTCCACACGGTCGTCTTCAGCGCTTTCTCGCTGTATCCGTTACGCCGGTTCTCATTTTCCTTTTCTCCACGCTCGTGCCGTCCGTATCCCAGATGTGCATTCATCTCGCCTTGCAGCATTGTCTCAAATATCGACCCAAAGATATCCTTCAGCGCCTCCTGCATCTCTGCCACCATTTGCGATTAATAGGCCGTTAGGATCTCCTTTGCCAATCGATCTCGTTCGCTCTTTGCTTTCTTTTTCATTTTCATCTTCATTCTCTCTTTTTCTCTATTTTATCACAGTCCTCCTCTGCTTGTTACACACTTTATTTTACATTTCTGTTACGGGCATGCAGTTGGAAAACAGCGCGTAGTAGATTCTGCTCCCTCCAACACGCCCAAAACGACCACTGTGCTTTCTGCCATGCGTCTGGATGGGCAGTTTACCTGCTGCACCTATGAAAGCGGGACGACGAAAGACCGATTCCTGGAATATCTGCGCGACTGTTTACTCCCGGCCCTGTGGAAGAGTGATATTGTTGTTATGGATAATCGCAGCGCTTAACATACAAAGGACGTTGAAAATCTGCTGCGTTCTGTTGGGGATATTCCGCTCTATCTTCCGCCCTATAGCCCTGATCTCAATCCAATCGAAAAAATGTGGCCCGAAATGAAGGCACTTCTGCGTAAACTGCGTATCCGTTCCGCCGGTCTGCTTCCTGTTGCTGTCCGCGAAGCTCTGGCGGTCGTTTCCTCCTCCGACTGCGATGGCTGGTTCAGATGCGCTGGCTACTGACAATATTTTTCAGATTGCTCTAAAGATGGACATGCCCTCAAATATCACCACATAATGCACCCGATTGAGCTCAATACGACTGACTGTTCCCGTGTATTCAGCAGTCACCGTGTAGCCTTTCACATAAGTACTGGTCGCTGTGCCAGTATAGGTCGCAACCGCCGTGTAACGGTCGCCCATCGCGTAGCCGTTGATGTTGGCTGTATTATCGGTCTGTCATTTAATATCCGAAAGTGTCAGCGTTTTCCCGCCATTATCAATGGCCCTTGAAATATTTTCGGTGTCCTGGCTGACCTGATTCGGATAATTTCGCGTAACAGATACCTGTTTTGTGGACTTTCCAGAGCTTGCCATCTTGACTTTCACCGTGTCCAGCTAGAGGGTCAGGATTCTCGAAAGAACGTCATCCGTTACAAACTCTTTTTGTTCCGGAAGCAGAGATATTACAGACTATATATCCTTCTTTTTGCTGTTTATCGTTACTGATTCTGCATGCGTTCGCACCTCATATTCACAAAAGGTCAACGAACGTGTACGAAAAACCGGTATGCTCAGAATCCGCACGTGGAATTCCGGCAGGATCTGCTCCTGGCGAGAGATCGTAGATTTTGCGAATCTTTGCGCTTTCATCCCGCACATCGATTGCAGTCGGATAGCACGCCGTTTTGGGCGCTGTGCTGGTCGGAATTGAAGTTGCTGTAGTCGTTAAAATTTCGGATGCTTTATCGTTTTTTGATGCTTCCACATCTTTTGCCGCACTGTCTTCCTCACCCTCAGCCGTGGTTTCCTCCGCCCCTTCCTTCAGAGACGCGGAAGCGTCTCCGACTGCAAAAGCAGTCGGCAGTATCATGCTTTTCAACATCAGTGACACTAGCCAAGATGTTAAATTTCTCTTGATTTCATGTTTTCCTTTCTGTAAAATAATCATAATTTATCAGATGCTGCCGTAGCGGCTTCGGCATAGACATCCAAGACCGACTGATCGAACTCCTGCCGGAACTTCTTTGTGCAGGGATAACACGCAGCATGATACTCCCCATCAACCTTGCGGGATGGCATGTACACGAAAAAAGTTTTGCTGCCCTCAATTACCTTTACGCCGCGAATGATAAAGCAACCATTCAGGCAAACAGAAGCGGTCGCCAGCAGTGTGTTGTGATTCTTCGTCAAATAGATTTTAACGTCAATATTCATGTGGTCCCTTGTTAAATTTGTCTTTTGGTTTCCTTCTGCCATACGTTCAAAGTCTCACGGTGCAATTTCCAGCAGGAGAATTTGGCCATCCGTGTTGACAGCATCATTACGGTATTTTATTACCAGCGGGTATTGAAAACCGTTGCATTTTGGCGGAATGTAACGTTTTTTAAATTCTTCCAGCGACAGTCACCCCCCCCCCCCCCCGGCAAAATAAATCCAACGATTGGGAGAGTGGCTTCCCTTGATATTCAATAATCGAAAGTTTTTCTTTTCCATCTGTTTTTCGCACTTCCGATGAAGTGGGAATAGGGTGAATTCATGCATTCCGCAGCAGATTCGGAACGTTTCAATACATTCCTCCTCTAATTGCTTCACCATCGGATCCCCGCACTAAAACGGTAAATTTTTGTAATCCATCATGAGGACATCTTCACATGTTTTATGCGCCGAAAGCACAGAAACACAACGCACCGAATCAAGCACCTTGATGCCGTTTGTAGCTCCCAAAACTTTAATGTTTTCTGTACCGAGTGGCTGCCAATCCCGGAATGCATCCGAACGCCGTACAAATTTCATCATCCGCCAGTCTGGACCGTCAAGCCGCCGTTGGTCAAGCGGTAAATCGTCGATGGTGTAATATGTCAGATCAGCCGCCATAGACGACTACTCCCTTCGCAAGTTCCCCTATGCAAATGCCATCTGCGGACAGTTTTTCCAGCAATTCGCGCGGGATTTCACGGAGATCTGCGTCGAACAGCGCACGGGTAATATTGATGTCGGCTGTCTCCGGGGCGGGGCAGGCCACCAGTATCGCGTTCTGCGGAATACCTGTGGCTTCTATCAGTTCAGACGGTATTTTGATTTCCTTCGGTTACAGCAAAAAGGAATATAATCTTTTGTTGCAGTCGACGCATTCTCCGCAAACCTCAATCAGATGGTCGCACCGCTCCTGTTTCAATCCATGCAATGCAGAAATCGTGTGCAGCAATTCAGGCGCGGTCATCGTACCTGAAAGCAACGCCATCAACTTCCCAATGATGTGGATTTCAATTTTTTTCATGTCCTGCAAGCCGCAAATCTTCAGTGCAGCGAACGGAATCAGAACACCTTTCGGCTGTGCTTCCTTCTCCTATTTGATACTCATATTTTTTCTCCTAAAAAGCGTTATTTGATACGGTGCGTTTCGCATTCGTTCGTCAAAATCGTAATTCGCAGTCAGCAGCTCGGCGAATTGTACGCCGTTGTCATAACGCTGCTTAATCGTGTTCAGACGACTGACCTCCATTATGCGGATGTTCGGGTATTTGTATAGTGCGCGTACAAAATCATCGTCATTATAAGACCACAGGAACTTGCCCTGAATTTGCATCAGCGTATCCCGCAGCCGCACATGGTCTTTGTCCGTAAAGCCTTCTTTGCCGATGTTTTTGTAGTAACCCTCAGTCGAGTGATACGGCGGGTCGAGATAGAAAAAGCTGACCGGACAGTCGTATTGCCCAATCAGTTTTTCAAAATCACGGTTTTCGATTACCACATCTCCGAGGCGGATGTGTGACTGCTCGATCAGCGGAAAATCCTTACGAATGTTGTGCCGCTGTCCGCCGAAGCTGGTCACCCCGGAGGCGTAGCTGTAGCGGATCAGTTGGTAAAACCATGTCGCCTTCTGCACATCCATTGCATGACTGTCGCGGGCAAGTTCAGCACGAATACGGTCAAATTCTTCGCGAGAATTGAGCGCATACCGGAATTCGTCAATCAGTTTATCGTGTTTGTCGCGGACGCAGCGGTAAAGATTCACGAGCAGGCTGTTGCGGTCGTTGTAAACCTCAAAGTCATTGCGCGAGGGCTTGTGAAACAGCACCCAGCCGCCGCCGAACACTTCAAAATAACGTTCATAGACCAGTCGGAGAAGCTGCCTCGCATAGATGTTTCCAACTTTAAGCGGTTATAGGCCCAGTGGCGCAGGACATTGAAATTCTCATCAGAATTGGCAGCTCTGGCTCTGCTCTCGTCCTCACGAAATTGCATATCCAGTACCCAGTGCAGTTGGTTTTCAATTCCCCAATGGCTGCGTTTTGCGTCCAAGACCTGACTTGCAGACATACCTTTACGACTATAGATAAAATAATGTGCCTGTTTTGAAACTTTCCAGCCTGTTCCACCTTGCAGAAGACGACGCCGATTCCGGACAAACCACTCCATTTCTCACGGCCTCCAGCCACCCAATATCCTCACAGATATAACAGGTTCTGCTCTCATAGCGGCCATGTCCCTGACTATGACTCGTGGCACAGCAAACAGGGGAAAATCCTGTCGGATTTGTTCGATATTCCTCGAAAAACAACCGCACATCTTCGTAAAATATTTCCTGGTTTTCCTTCAGCGCCAGGATATAATCCGCTCCTTTTTTCGTGATTTTCTTCGCAATTTCAGTCTGGGTTCCCATGGCATCTATTGTTACGATACATCCGTTTATCTCCAGCAGCTTGGGAATTGCTGTGATCTCATTGCTTTTTTCCTCGCACGCCAGCTGTCCCAGCACCAAACCGCACTCTGCGGAAAACGCGCTGACCACATGCAGCGGCGATTTCTTGCCATCCTTTGTTCGCCGGGCTTGCTTCCCATCCATCGCTACTACACCTGTAACATTCTCTACAATGCTCCGCATCCACTTCACAAATACTGTATGCACCTGCTGCGTGTCGACTGCCTTAATCACATTTCGGAAGGTGCAGGCATCCGGCACACCGTTTTCCAGTTTGACGTACTTTTTCAGCCATTTTTCCTTGTCTTTCCAAATATTTCCATCTTTGGATAAGATGTGGCTCCGCAAATGACCGCTGTCAACATAATGAACAGCACTTCATACAGCGGGTACCATACGCTCCGCTCTCGCCGTGTATCCGTAATCCCCTCCAACACTTCTTGTAAACTCAGTTTCTTCATTGCTGTTCCGCCTTCCTTTTCCTTCGTTTGAAGACAGTATAGCAGATTTCCTTTTGTTTGTTTAGGCTTTGTTTATAATTTTTTTCCTCATCCAATTACCGTGAAAAATACCCCCTGTGATAACTGCTTCACCAGTCTCTCACAGGGGGCATTTATTATGCGATTACTGTACCCGCCAATAAGCAATCGAATAAGGGGGCAGTTCCGAACCGCCGCCGAAATCGTGATATTTCCCGGTAATCAAATCGGTCGCACAGCCTGCGTTTGCATTAAAATGTGCATGATACGTATCGCCGGAAGCATTGATTGCAACCAGGACGCGTTCGCCTTCGTATTCCCGTTCCCAAATCGCCTGATGGTTGTTCAGCAGCACATGACGGAAATTGCCATAGCACAAGGCCTTGCTTCCCTTATGAGCCTTTGCCAGCGCTGCAATCCAATTGGTCAAATCGTTCCACTCCGGCGCGGCAAAGCTGGGCCGCAGGTTATCATCGGAACCCTGCTGCTTGTGTCCTTCCACGCCCCATTCGCTGCCGTAGTAAATGCATGGGATGCCCGGCATACCGAACAGCATTCCATAAAGCACCGGCAGATGGGCCCGGTTGGTCAGGATAGAGGCCGCACGTGTCACATCATGGTTATCAACAAATGCAAGCAGATGTTTACCCCGATAAAGTGTCCACTGCTCCGGCCCAAACTGCCGCATGAGGGAATGCGTAATTTCAAACAAATTCATACTGTTCAGGCTGGAATACAGACCTTTATAACACTCATAATTGGTGCATGAATGCAGCTTGTCCGGGTTAACAAACTGGTTATAATCGCCATGAAGCAGCTCACCAATCAGGAAAAAGTCCGGCTTGAGCGTATCACAGAACTTACGCAGCTCGTACAGGAATCCATGGTCCAGGCAATAAGCAACATCCAGCCGCAGACCGTCAATATCAAATTCCTCAACCCAACCGCGGATGCAGTCGAAAATATGCTGTTTGACCGCCGGATTACGAAGATTCAGCTTGACCAGCTCGTAGTGGCCCTCCCAGCCATCGTACCAGAAACCGTCATTATATCCCGAATTACCGTCAAAATTGATATGAAACCAATCCTTATATGGGGAATCCCACTTTTTCTCCTGCACGTCACGGAAAGCCCAGAACCCCCGGCCGACATGATTAAACACGCCGTCCAATACGACACGGATATCATTTTCATGGAGCGTTTTGCAGACGGCGGCAAAATCTTCGTTTGTACCGAGCCGGCAGTCGATTTTCCGGTAATCGCGGGTGTCGTAGCCGTGGCGGTCAGATTCAAAAATCGGCGAAAGATAAACCGCGTCCGCACCGACCTTGCGGATATGCTCCGCCCAGCTGCCCAGCCTGCCGATACGGTTGACTGTTATGCCATCGTTTTCGCGCGGCGCATCACAGAAGCCAATCGGATAAATCTGATAAAATACGCTGTTATAGGCCCACATGAGTTTACTCCTTTTGTCCGGCGGAGGGAAGCCCCCCCTTGGTGATGGATTCCTTCTGCTTTCATTATATCCCGCCCAGCGCAAAAGCTCAAGACAAGATTTCCCATTTTTCAAAAAGTTTTTAGATTCCAGAACTGCAAATAAACTACGCCTTACATCACCCCGCCCGCCAAAAGGACGGCGGGCGGGGCAGCAGGCAGCAGCGGATGGCTGCGCACCCATTCCCCCGCCGCAGCGGGAAGAAAGCTTTTACTCAATTTTTTCTCGAAAAAATTGCGGGTGCAGGGCAGAGCCCTGCCGCTGCCCGCGCAGGGCCGTCCGCGATTTCACGCATTAGGTGGTAATTGCAACCTTGAGTACGCCGTCCTGACGCGCCTGGAACAGCGCATAGGCAGCATCAATTTCCCGCAGCGGATACGTGTGCGTGATCAGCGGCGTGGTGTCAAGCCTGCCCTGCGCAATCAGATCCAGGATTTCAGCAGTTTTGCAGCCGTCAACGCCGCCGGTTTTGAATGTCAGGTTTTTGCCGTACATATCTGGCAGCGGAAGTACCTGCGGCGCGTCATACAGCGCAACAATGGTCACAATCCCGTTCGGACGCGCACACTCCCACGCCAGGCGGAAGCTCCCCGGATCACCCGCTGCATCAATCACAGCATCTGCGCCCCCGTGCCTGCTGTGCGCCAACACAAAGCCCACTGCATCTTCCGGCGGAACCGTCAAAACATTTGGATAATGCAACCGCACAAACGCATGCCGCTGCGCGTCCTTTTCACATACGATGACTTGGCCGGGATGACGCAGCAGAATGCATTGCAGCGTACAAAGCCCGGTCGGCCCCGCTCCAATCAAACAAACCGTGTCCCCCTCCGATGCCTCGGAAAGCTCTGCCACCCAGTAGCCAGTCGCCAGGATGTCCCCCGCAAATAACGCCTGACTGTCTGTCACTCCGTCCGGGATTTTGGTCAGCCCCTGGTCTGCATAAGGCACCCGCACATATTCCGCCTGCCCGCCGTCAATACGGCAGCCAAGCGCCCAGCCGCCGTTTGGGTCGGTGCAGTTATTCACCCAGCCATGACGGCAGTAAAAACACGCGCCGCAAAAGGTCTCCACATTGACCGCTACCCGGTCGCCCGGACGCACGCCGGATACTGCGCTGCCAACCTGCTCCACAACGCCTACCATCTCATGCCCTACCGTGATCCCCGGCACAGCCTGACGGACCGAACCATGCATAATATGGAGGTCACTGGCGCAGATGCTCGCCAGCGTGACCCGCACAACTGCATCCCGCGGGCCATGCAGAACAGGCTTCGGTTTGTCCTGCAAAGCAAATTTTCCCGGTTCCACATAGGTGTATGCAAGCATTTCCACATCTCCCTTTCCACTAAATCAGAATACCGTTGCAGTGGTCGATCTCATGTTGGATAATTTGCGCCGTCCAGCCCGTAAAGGTCTTGAACCGCACCTGAAATTTTTCATTCTGGTACTGTACTTTAATGGACTTCCACCGCTTCGCCTTACGCGTTCCAGAGAGGGAAAGGCAGCCCTCTTCCGCCTCGTAATATCCAGACTTTTTAATGATTTCCGGATTCAGCATGGCCATATAACGGCCGTCATTATCAAATGCAATGATCCTCTTTTTTACACCGATCATATTTGCCGCCATGCCGACACATCCCGCCTGATGCGCGGCCAGCGTATCCAGCAAGTCCTGCGCCGTCGGCAAATCTTCAGGGACAGCCGCCTCGGACGGCTGTGATAAAAAAGCCTCGTCCCTCATGATCTCACGTATCAATCCCGTTCCACCTCCTGTTGCTTTAGGAATACATACTGTTTTTTGTTGGAATCCTCCGGCGAAAACCGGTATCCCAACTCTGCAAAACCCGATATTTCCTCTGGGCTGGTGATCTGCCGTTCCGCCATCCACCGCACCATCTGCCCCCGTGCCATCTTGCACAACGTCCCTTTTTCAATGATTTTCCCGTCTTTCCGTTCGCCAAAAATACAGGTCAGGAATCGTACCTCCGGCGGCAGATACGGCTCGACCGCTTTACTGTATTCCTTGGAAGCCAGATTCAGGATGCAGCCGGTTTCTTCTGCCAGCTTTTGGGCCAGCCGCCCGCCCCAGAATCGGTATAGCCCCGCACCGCCATTCACAGAAAGCGGAGCCTGCATTTCCAGCCGGTACGGGACAACGCCGTCAAACGGGCGCAGCAGTCCATAAAAACCGGATAAAATCCGCAGATGTTCCCGGATATACTCTAGTTGGCCGGTTTCCAGCACGCCGGGGGCAAGATAACGGTACTGTATCCCTTCATAAGCCAGGACGGCCGGGGTCAGGCTGCGGCACAGCTCCATGCCGCGCAGGCGTTCCACATTCTGTGCGGCGATTTTGTCGTTGCATTTCCACAGCGCCTGCAACTCACCGGCAGACAGGCTTTGCAGCGTTTGCATTAGTATTTCTGCCGAATCCAGGAATAACGGCAGTCCGTCCGGCGCAAAGCTGTCTGTATCAATCCGCATCTTTTTTGCGGGTGAAATAATAATCCGCATAGAAGCGTCCCTCCGTGTGATTCCGCCGCCCGCTATTGCGCGTCCGCCAGCTTTTGGATCGCCTCTTCCTTTGTCGCAGTAAAGAAGAAATCCTTTCCGCGGTTAGACTCAAAAATAAAGTCCTTCAGCGGTTTGCTGGTATAGTGGGAATAATCGCCGTAAATCGCGAGCTTAATCTGATAGTTGATAAACTTTTGCAGGATTTCGCCTGCAATGCCCCTGCTGAGAATAAAAAAGTCATCACAAACCGCATTTTTATCAATTACGATTCGTTCCGCGCCGTTTTCATATTTTATCGTCATTGCCAAATCCAGCGCAGACTGCGTATCAGTAATGACCGGCGTATCACTGGAAACCAATGCAATTCCAATTCCATTTTCCTCAATATATTCGATTTTCATATTATCCTCCTTTTATCAAAAACAGAAAGAACAGCAACCTTTGAAAAACGGGGTTGCTGTTCCTCCATTGTTAAACCGATTGACTCGTTATTTATCAGTCCTATTCTTTGGGGGTTCCGCTGATCTGCATTTTCTTTTTCGGGAGGCGCAAACAACAAAGAGGGGCCTGCCTCTCCTTATAAAGGTTAACATAAAAGCAGGTATTTGTCAATCGTCCCATGAAAAAGCAGTACGCTGCCCCACTGATCCCAAAGGGATTTTGCGGGACAGCGTACTGCCGTTATGCAGCTCGATTATACAACGATGATCCGAATCTGTCCGCCCTCATTCAGCGGCCGGTCAGCATAAACCGTGAACCGGGAATAGCTGGCCTTTGCCTCCTGGAGCGTAATACATTTTTCAAATTTTTCTACATACACCGGTACATCCTCGGCAATGGGATAGTACCCCTTTTTGGTCTGTACGCCGGTATAGCCGTCAAAATCGGTGAGCGACACTGTGCCAAGGTTCTCCGGCACCTGTACCGAGAGTGTCGCACGCGCCTCGTTGGTCATCGCAGAGGCCGGCAGGCCGATGAATTTATTGCGCTTCCTAAGCTCGCCGAACACATAGGTTTGCATATATTCGCGGTCAACGCTTTTGCCGTTGAGCAGCAGTGAATATGTCAGCTTAAATTCACGATCAACGCTTTTGCCGTCAATCAGCGTGGTCATTGTCACGCGGTAGTCGGTCGCATCAAAGGTTGTGTATTCCTCTCCGCTGGCGGCGTCAATCCTGGTTTCCCCGGGAACTTCCAGCGACGTATCCTTGACTCGGCCGTAAATCCAGCTTTCACCGGTGACATCCCGCAGGGTAATGGAGGTTACTACGCCGGTACTATCCGCCTTGAAGGAAAGGATCTGATTTTCCGGTATGACATCCTGTTTGATATCATGCACCGAAATCAGGGATAGTGGGACAAGACGGTCTACCTGTTCAAATACCTGTACATTCGGTGAAACCTTGCGATGGCCAAGCAGACGGCCTGCAACATTCCAGTTGCCGATATCTTCGGTTTCCTCCGGCTGGTTTTTAATGCGGATGACATTCAGCTTTCCGTCTTCGTTCTGGGTAACGCGAACCTGCTGCCCAACGGCATTGCGCATCAGGCCTTCGACCATGATCGGATCGCCGTACTCATCCTTTTCCTGATGGGGTGCAACGGGGCCGGAAATCGTCACATTATTGAACAACTGCACGGTAACCTCACTGTCGGTGCAGGCCGTGACAACGCCCTCCATCTTAGTGACCGCACGCGGGTCGCTGACAACGCCGCAGACACGTCCATAAGGATCAAACAGCAGTGTAATGGTATCGCCGGGGCCCATCGACTTAAAGCTGGTTGCAAAGGTCTCCGGGACATCGAACCAAGTGCCGAGCACTTTAATTTTCTCCGGATAGCGGAAGGACGGGATTGCTTCATCAAAGCGTCCGGTAATGCGGCTGCTGCTGACGAGCGCTGTACGGGTTTCGCTGTTGAGCATGAGCACATCGTACATTTTGACCTGATTGTTGCGCAGGCGCTGGCCATCCTTTTCGATACGGAAGTTGGACGGGATACTCTTTTCGGTGCCATTGATACCGAGGATGAGGATGGGGAAATTCAGGTACTGTCTGCTTGCGGAAATCACCTGGATCACGCCGTTTTCATCGTAATGCATGGTGACGGTGCTTCCTTCATCCAGCTCCACCCAGCCCACATCATAGGCATACACTTTTCCATTCACGACCAGGGGCGTATTGCGGGGGATATAAACGAAACCGCTGCCGTCATCACCGAGCAGTCCTTCGGGTTCAATACGGGATAGGACGATTTCGCGTGACGTACGCTGATCGGGCAGGAAGCCGCGCACGGCCTCCGTATCCTCCTTGTCAAAAATGACCGTACCATGCGAGCCGACAATCGCGGAATCAATTTCTCCTACAACGCGGCGTTTCACCAGTTCCATTTCCTTCCCGGCCTCCTGATCGGGGTCAAACTTCCCTTCATAGAAAGCGGCATAGCCTTTTGTCAGCGAGGAATCGGTTTCGCTGGTGGCAACGAGAATAGAATCGGTAATCGGGTCGGCCCCGGAAAGGCTGGCCAGCAGGGGCTTGCCTTCTTTATTTTCCGAGGTAAGGGTATTGCGGAACAGGATTGCAGCGTCACCGCGTGACACAGCGATATTTGGGTTTGTTGTATTGATATTGGAGAGAAGTCCCAGCGCCCTGGCCTTGGCAACGTAATCATTCGGCCAATAGGGGCCGATATCTTTCTGCTCATATCCGAGCATTCGGAGGGCTACGGTGCACGCTTCTCCGAGGGTTGCCGGATTGCTGGGGCCAAAGGTACCGTCTCCGAGGCCGCTGATAATCGGGTTTTTTTGAAAGTCGGGGTGACGGACGGCAGCGTTGACCCAGCCTGAAGCCCAATGCCCGGCGGGCACATCGGGGAAAATGGTATAGCTGCTGTAGTTATCGACATTGCTGACCCCCAGGGCGGCGACTGCGAGGCGTGTAAACTCTGCGCGGCTGAGCAGGCGGTCGGGCTCGTACTGTCCCAGGCCGTTGCCGCTGACGATACCCATACCGGCGAGTGCGCTTGCGGCCTGCTGCGTATAGTTATCTTTAATATCGGTAAAGGCCGCATCTGCGCCGGGCGTGAGAACGGAGACCGTCAGCAGCGCGGCAAGAAGTTTCCTTTTCATGTATTTTTCCTCCCATGAACGATACTCGTGAACATTGAAAAAATTCCGCCCACGCAGGCCCTGCGCGGGTAACGGTCCTACGCGGGCAGCGGTCCTACGCGGACAGCGGCCCTGCGCGGGCAGCGCCAGAGGGACTCGTCCCTCTGGACTCCCTTCCATCGCCTGCGGGCGGGACGGGGGATTAAAAGTAATTATTGTGTCCGCAGTGCATCAACTGGCTGCATAGAAGCGGCCTTATTTGCCGGATAAATACCGAACACGATACCCAGCAGCGCTGAGAACAAAAACGCTCCGACAATCAGTGAAATGCTCGGCGTAACCAGGAAGGTATCAACAACCGGCATAAAGGGGTTATCCTCCATACCGCCGAACATGGACTTCCCCCAAATCGCAGAGCCGATACAACCGAACACGATACCGATTGCGCCGCCCATACAGGAAATCACGGCGGATTCTATGAGGAACTGGCTGATGATATCACGTTTCCTTGCGCCGATTGCCATACGAATACCAATCTCACGGGTACGCTCGGTGACAGTGACCAGCATAATATTCATAATGCCGATGCCGCCGACCAGCAGTGAGATTGCCGCAATGCCCGCAGTCTTCGCGGATTCCTTATTCTGCTCAGTTTCCGCGCGTTCCTGCCACTGGAGATTGGAATAAACATCGAAATAGCCGTTTGTTTCAAACTTTGATTCAAATTTTTTCTTTGCGTCGCTGCAAAACTTCTTAACGCTGTCACTGTCTATGCCGCAGGCGACCAGATCAGGGGCTTCCTCCCACCCGCTGATGCGGCGCTGGAGAGAAAGCGGCAACCCGAGAAATGCGTCCTCTGTATTCAGCTTGCCGCCGTAACGTGAAGCATACACGCCAACAATGGTAAAGCTCTGACCGTTGATCTTCAATTTCTGGTCAAGAGGGCTCATTGCGCCAAAGAAATATTTACGTACTGCATCACCAATCACGCATACGCGTGACTGGTTGCGGACGTCGGCGGCTGTTATATCCCGGCCCAGTACGATTTTCTGCCCCGTTGAATCGGAGTAGCCTTCATCAATAAAATAGCAGTTCCCTTCGTTGCCCATATCCATTTCCTTAGAACGGTATTTCGCGGTAATGCCTCCGCCGTAGGCGTACTGTCCAACGGAGGCGAGTGTTTTTCCGACCTGGCTTTTGCAGTAGTCATTCACTTCCTCGGAGAGGCGGTTATCATCCGTCCAGCGATAAATCTGGATACGGTTGGCCCCCTCCGCCTCCATTTGCAGGCGGCTGTATTTCTGCTCGGCCTGCGCGCTGGCCACCAGCACGATCACCGTTGCCACGCCGATAATGATGCCCAGCATGGTCAACAAGGAGCGTATCTTGTTGGAAAGCACCGATTTGACCGCCATTAAAAAGGTTTGTGTCACATTCATTCAGGCGTACCCCCTTCCTGCCCGGTCTGAGATGATATGCCCGTCAGAGATGGTGACAATGCGCCGGGCCATTTCGGCGAGCTTGTTGTCATGGGTAATCAAAATAATCGAAGTCCCCTGCCGGTTGAGTTCAGAAAGCTGATCCATAATTTCCTTGCCCGAGCCGGAGTCCAGGTTGCCGGTCGGTTCATCGGCCATGATAATGGGCGGCTTTGCCGCAACTGCACGGGCGATTGCGACACGCTGCTGCTGGCCGCCGGACATTTCAGCGGGACGGTGGGACATACGTTTTTCCAGCCCGACGGCTTCCAGCGCGGCTTTGGCCAGCCTGCGGCGTTCTCCGGCGGGCATACCGCGGTAGATCAGCGGAAGCTCAACATTTTCGATTGCGGTCAGGGCGGGAATCAGATTAAACCCCTGGAAAATAAACCCGATTTCGCGGTTGCGGATAGCTGAAAGGGTGGAGGGCGGCAGTTCGCTGACCGCCTGCCCATCCAAGTGATAGCTGCCGTATGTGGGAATATCGAGGCAGCCGAGAATATTCATCAGCGTTGACTTGCCTGAGCCGGACTGTCCAAGGATGCACAGGAATTCGCCCCAGGGCACGGCAAGCGAAATATCATCCAGGGCGCGGACTTCATTCTCTTTGCCCTCATGATAAATTTTGCTCAGCCGCCGAACATCGATCAGCAGGCTGTCATCCGTTTCCGGGGCAGGCGGCGCAGTAGATTTCCGTTTCCAAAACATAAGTGTATGCGCCTCCTTAGCCGTTTGAGGATGCTTCCATCTGCTGACGGTATTGTTCGTAGGCGTCCTGCGGTGCGGACAGGTAAACCTCTACCCCTTCGCCGATGCCGGAGATGACTTCGGTATTATCGGTGTCGCTGATGCCGGTCTCGATTGGGACAAGGACAAAGCCTTCGGGCACTTCGCTGCCCTCGGGCGCGGGCAGTGCGTTTTCAAAGGATTGGCCTTCGGCGGGCTTGGCATAAACGGCTGCACCCTCTTCGGTATAAACGACTGCACCGGACGGTACTGTCACGCAGTTATCACGGGAATCCGTTGTGATTTTGAAGTCAAGGGAACGGTTTGGCGAGAGGGTTTTATCCGGGTTTTCGTCAACAGCAATCACGATTGGGAAACTGATCGAGCTGCCGCGCCCGCTTTCGCTGGTTTCAGCTTTCATAGAAACGCTCTGCACGGTGCCGGTAAAGAGATCGCCGGAATCCATGGTCAGCTCGACAGATTGCCCGGGCTGTACTTTGTCAACATCGAGTTCTGGAACGCTTGCGTTTACAACGATGCTGCTCAAATCAGCAACGGTGCAGACGGATTTGGCGCCTTCGACCTTTTCGCCCTCGACCACGGCAACGTCAATTACGATACCGTCGATGGGAGAGGTGATCGTTGCATCTTCCAGCAGTTTCTGAAGTTCTGCCACGCGCTCCTGTTTCTGCTGATACATTTTCTGTTGGCTTTCAACAGCGGCGCTTGCGCTTGCGACAGCATCGGTCACATCTGGATTGGTCAGTGTGAGGATGGTCTGGCCCTCGGTGAAGCGGTAATAATTGAGGCCGTCAACCGTAGTTACTTCACCGCCGCTTTCGAGTGTGATTGCCTTTTCACGGTTATACTCCAGCTTGCCGGTATCGGCAGGCACAACGGCTTCGCCGTCGATCATGATTGTGCCGATAGCGTCCATATCCTTGGTCAGCGTGCCCGGATTATTAAAGACTAAGGTAACGCGGAAAGTTTGGGTGCCGTCGGGGGAAATACGTTCAATTTTCTCTACTTTTTCGACAGTGGCGGGCTGTGAAGTCATGGTATAGGCGACAGAAACGGTTGCGGGCATTCCCTCTGTAATTTTATCTATGTAAGCATAGCTGTAATAAAGCGGCACGCGCAGGATGCTGTCATCAACCAGTACGCCGATCGTCTGTCCAGAGGAAAGGTCGTCGCCGGGGCGCACGCGCAGCTCGGCGGCGGTCGCATCTTCATCCTTTGCGCCCTCCGGGATGAGCTTGCCTGCAAAGGGAGCGGTCACGGTAAGGGCGGCAGCTTTTTCGCTTGCGCTGCGGAGGTTGCGCTGTGCGTCCTCGATCCCCTTGCGCGCGTCCTCCTGTGCGTCCATTGCTTCATCAAGTTCTTTGCGGGTTTCGTCTGCGTCGATTTTAAGGAGGGTATCACCGGCTGAAACCTGATCGCCGGGGGAAACAAGGACCTCGGAAACGGTGCCTTTGATTTCCTTGCCGAGTTCTTCGCTGCGTTTGGCGGCGGTCTGTCCGTAGCCTTCGACGTAGGTTTCCAGGAAACCGAGAGAAGAAAAGGCGGTATCTTCTGAAACGGTTTCGGGCTGTTCATTTAATTTTGTGGCGGCAAAATATCCGCCGCCGCCCAGAAGGGCCAGCACAGCAGCACCGATTGCGAATTTAGCAGGCTTGGGCAGCTTTTTTTTGGCGTTCATCTGATCTGCGTACCGATTCCGAACCAGCGGTGCGGGCGCGGGTTCCGGTGCGGCAGCATCGGGCGGCACTGTCGTTGCGGATGCTGCGGCCTCCGGCTGATTCACAGCCTCTTCCGGAGCCTTTTGGGAATTCTGCTTTTTCATATCTTTAACCTCCGTTTTCACTGTATGCATCATATTAGTACAGTTAAGTATACACGCTCCACATCCCCTTGTCAACCCAAAGGGTCCCTGCTCACGCAGGGGGGATGTCCTCCGCAGACAGCGCCAAAGGGCTCTGCCCTCTGGACTCCCGCTCCTCGCCGGAGAGGCGTCCTACGCGGACAGCGCCAAAGGGCTCCGCCCTCTGGACTCCCGCTCCTCGCCGGAGAGGCGTCCTACGCGGACAGCGCCAAAGGGCTCCGCCCTCTGGACTCCCACGCCCCTCCGGGGCTTCTTCGCCTGCGGGCGGGACGGGAGCTGAATTCACTGCCGCCTGTTGCTGCCCTGCTGACCGGCCCGCCGGAACAATTGCGGGCCGGTCGGTATACTGCCCTAAGTATGATTGATTATTCTGGCTCATCTGTTAACAATAGTATAACAGATTCGATTCTATTCAGAAAGCCAATCCTGAAATGTTTCCAAATTGTTTCTGAATTTTAAAATTTTCTTTACATGTATTTCAAAAAAAATTCAAATTATGTTGTAACGTTTTGAAATTTGTACTTTTCTGTAAATATTTGAAAACAATGGATACCCCCTCGTACATACGCAAGCAGCCCACCCCTCGTCCCGCCCGCAGGCGAAGAAAGGGAGTCCAGAGGGACGAGTCCCTCTGGCGCCGTCTGCGGAAGACCGCCCGCCGCGCAGGCGGACAAAGCGGCTGTTTTGGCATTCACGAGTATAAATGGCGAAAAAAGCGGATATTTCTTTGACGCGGACGGTGGAAATGTGATAAACTGGTAGTACAGGCAGGGCATCCTGTGAGAAAAAAGGAGGCAAATAAAAATGGATATTCGTTATTCTGCAAATCCGAATGATGTGAAGCGGTACACGACGCAGGAGCTTCGGGATGAATTTTTAATCACGGGGCTGTACGTTCCGGATACCGTCCAGGCGACCTATTCGCACGTAGACCGGATGGTCGTGATGGGGATTATGCCGGTACAGGAACAGGTTCCGATTGATAAGGGAATTGATATCTGGGCGAACTTTGGCACGAATTTTTTCTTTGAACGCCGTGAAGCCGGTATTTTCAATCTGGGCGGCAAGGGATTCATTGAGGCAGACGGCACCCGTTATGATTTGGGGTATGAGGATTGCCTCTATATTACCAAGGGGACAAAGGAGGTATCCTTTGGCAGCATCAGCCCGACGGAGCCTGCAAAGTTTTACCTTGCATCAACCCCGGCGCATAAGGTATGCAAAACGACCTTCCTTTCGTTTGAGAATGCAAATCATCGTCCCTGCGGCGATGCGGAGAGTGCAAATAAACGAGTTATTAACCAGTTTATCCACCCGGATGTGCTGGAGACCTGCCAGCTTTCCATGGGGCTGACGCAGCTTGCACCGGGCAGCGTATGGAACACCATGCCGAGCCATACACATGAACGCCGGATGGAGGTTTACACCTATTTTGAGATTCCGGAGGATCAGGCGGTGATGCACTTCATGGGACAGCCGCAGGAGACGCGTCATCTGGTGATACAGAATTTTGATGCAGTGATTTCGCCGTCGTGGTCGATCCACAGCGGCTGCGGGACTTCAAATTATACGTTTATCTGGGCGATGGGCGGAGAAAACCTTGCATTTGATGATATGGACAATTTGAAGCCCTCTGAAATGAAATAAGAAAAGGGAGTATCAGAAATGACAATGAATGATTTCAGGCTGGACGGGAAAGTTGCTCTGGTTACCGGGGCCAGCTATGGTATCGGCTTTGCGATAGCAGCAGGTTTTGCGGAGGCAGGCGCAAAGATTGTATTCAACGTCCGCTCGCAGGAGAATCTGGAAAAGGGCCTGGCTGCATATAAAGAAAAGGGGATTGACGCAAAGGGTTATTTGTGCGACGTGACAGATGAAGCACAGGTCAGTGCGATGGTAAAGCAGATCAAGCAGGAAATCGGCGTAATTGATATTTTGGTCAATAATGCAGGTATTATCAAACGCACCCCCATGCTGGAAATGAGTGCGGCGGACTTCCGCCAGGTTGTAGATATTGACCTGAACGCGCCGTTTATCGTAGCAAAGGCTGTGCTTCCGGGAATGATCCAGAAGGGACACGGCAAAATTATCAACATTTGTTCTATGATGAGCGAGCTGGGACGTGAAACGGTATCCGCATATGCGGCCGCAAAGGGTGGATTGAAGATGCTGACGCGGAACATCTGCTCCGAGTTTGGCGAGCATAATATCCAGTGTAATGGCATTGGTCCGGGCTACATTGCGACACCGCAGACAGCGCCGCTGCGTGAACGGCAGCCGGACGGCAGCCGGCATCCGTTTGACCAGTTTATCATTGCGAAAACGCCCGCAGGGCGTTGGGGCACGCCGGAGGACCTGATGGGCCCGGCGATATTCCTGGCTTCGGACGCTTCCAACTTTGTCAACGGCCATGTACTTTATGTAGACGGCGGCATCTTGGCCTATATCGGCAAGCAGCCGTAATAAGGGTGCTGTAAACGAGTAAATCCTGAGCTTAAGAAAGCAGCAGACCAAAACTACAGGAAAAGTGCGCAGCGTGTATAGGCTTACTCATCCTTAATATAATTTCTGACCGATTCATAAGAAATCGCTTTCTCTACTTTGGTAACTCTGAAATAGGCTGAACACTAAAAGGTCTTGTTTTTACCAATACATTTTTATTTACCTTTAATAGTACCAGGGATTTTACCAAGTTAAAAGTTAAAACAAATTGTGCCGCCAGTGCAAAATTGCACATGGCGGCACAAATGTTTTAGAACCTGTATTCACAAGACAGCGGTCGTGAATATGCGGAGCTGACAGTCTGTGAATAAAAGTTTTTATACTCACATGCGGAAAGACTTGCCGTAGCTGCCCCTTCGGCCCGCCGTCCTTTTGGCGGGCCGAAGCAGCACAGATGAACGGGCA
>CAJUSB010000058.1 GCA_910589115.1 uncultured Clostridia bacterium
AGTATAGCATGGGTGTCAATCTCTTGGCAAAAAAGTAAATGCTGTTGCCCTGCAATACATACAGAAAAGCCCCTGAACGTGCTGCTTAAAGCACATTCAGAGGCTTTTGATTTGCTTCTATTCAGATGTTCGGATTGTCAGCTGTCCGGGAAATGCCTTTACTCAATCCGAAATACGCGATCTCCTGCGGAGGCTGTACCCGTCTTCTCCAGCCGGAAACTGCTGTAAACGTCGCTGTTTGTCACAACAACCGGCGTTACTGTGCGGTATCCCGCATCTATAATTGCTTTTTTGTCAAAGCTGCCGATCAGGTCGCCTTTTTTCAGCTGGTCCCCTTCCTGGACATTGATGGTATAGGGTGCACCGTTCAGCTGCACGGTATCAATACCGACATGAATCAGCAATTCAACCCCCTCTGCCGTTATCAGGCCAATGGCATGTTTCGTACCAAAGACCGTTGCTACTTCGCAATCTGCGGGAGCATAAATTTTGTTATCCTCGGGTTCCACTGCAAAGCCTTCGCCGACCATCTTTTCCGAGAAAACGCCGTCGTCAACTTCCTCAATCGGGATAACCTTACCCGAAATCGGCGTTGCAATCGTACAGGGCGCACCCGCTGGAGCAGCAGAAGCCGCTTCCGCCGGAGCAGCCGCAGGCGCTGCCGCAGCTTCCTGATTGCTCGCAGGTGAAGCCAGAAAGGCTTCCAAATCAGATTTAATGACAGAAACACGCGGGCCATAAACAACCTGCACACCGGTTCCCTTGCAGATAATGCCCGATGCGCCGGTCTCTCTAAGCAGTTTCTGATCCACCTTTGACGCATCATGAACGGTGCAGCGCAGACGCGTGATACAGCAGTCAACATCCGAAATATTTGCCTTGCCTCCAAGGCCCATCATAATCTGGCGGGAAAGTGCATCATCACCGTCATTCTGTGCGCCCTCCTTCCGGGCGTTGACATCCTGACGGGTATACAGTTTGATTTCCGAATCGTCACGGCCTGGGGTCTTATAGTCAAATTTGGTAATCATCAGGGAGAATACCACATAATACAGTACAAAATATGCTGCGCCAACTGCCAGTATCCACACCCAGCTTGTTTTTGCATTGCCCTGCATCACGCCGAACAGTGTCAGGTCAATCAGGCCGCCCGAAAATGTCAGTCCAACACCCACATTCAGCATATGCATAATCATATAGGAAGCGCCTGCAAACACACAGTGCACAACATACATGATCGGCGCTACAAACAGGAACGTAAATTCAAGCGGCTCGGTAATACCGGTCAGCATAGAAGTCAACGCCGCCGAAAGAAGCAGGCCGCCAACGACCTTACGGTTTTCAGGCTTGGCGCAGCGGTAAAGCGCGAAAGCCGCACCCGGCAGGCCGAAAATCATCAGCGGGAACTTACCAGCCATAAAGCGGGTCGCCGAAACCGAAAAATGCTCAATCCCCGGTACGGCCAACTCGGCAAAGAAAATATTCTGCGCACCTTCCACCAGCTGTCCGGCGACAGTTGCCGTACCGCCCAGCGCCGTCTGCCAAAAGGGGATATAAAAGACATGGTGCAGGCCGAACGGGATCAGCGCGCGCTCAATGAAACCATACAGCCAGGTGCCTGCATATCCGGAGGCCAGCACAAAGCCGCCCAGTGCATTGATGCCGCTCTGGATCATCGGCCAAACGTAATACATCACGATACCGACAACCAGATAAACCGCCGATGAAACGATAGGCACAAAGCGCGTACCGCTGAAGAAGGAAAGCACCTGCGGCAGCTGGATTTTATAGAACTTATTATGCAGTGCAGCCGTACCCAAACCGACCAAAATACCGCCGAATACACCCATTTGCAGGGACTGGATACCAACAACGCTGGCAGTCGCGCCGCTCAGGTCAGGTGCACCGAAGGCGGTCAGCATCGCACCAATGGTAGCGTGCATGACGAAGAAGGAAATCGCCGCCGCAAGCGCAGAAACTTCCTTTTCCTGCTTGCCCATACCAATCGCGACACCCATTGCAAAGATAATCGGCAGATTATCAAATACAATGGAACCCGCCGCATTCAATACCTGTAAAATCGCATTGATAAAGGTTCCCGGGCCCATAATTGCCATCAGGCCATAGGTTTGCAGCATCGTTTCATTGGTGAAGGAACCGCCGATGCCTAAAAACAGGCCCGCAACCGGCAGAATTGCAATCGGCAGCATAAAGGAACGTCCTACACGCTGCAAAATGCCAAAAATCTTATCTTTCATGTCCTTATTACTCCTTTACGATTCATTTTCGGCTAAGCCCATTGAAATGGCCAGCCGATGCAGATGGATGGTTAAGAAGGTCAGCTCCTCCGCAGGAAGGACAAACCGGAACTGCTCCCGCAGCCCCTCCCGTATCTGTTCCGCACAGCGGTAATCTGCGGGATAACGCCGCGCAAGCATACTCTGGAATTCGGAATCACGCTCCGTGGTGTACTTGTTCTGCGTGATGCGCTGTCCAAGGAATTTCAAATGCGTGAGAAACCGTCCATAGTCCAGCGAGCGTTCATCGAGATGCACCTCGTAATAGCCCTGCACGATTTCAATAATTCGGCTGACGATCTCCGTGATCCGAATCATATCGGACATTTTTCCATCTATCTCAGCATTGACAATATGCAGCGCAATAAACCCTGCTTCATCCTCACTCAATCGGAAACCCAGCTGCTGCTCGACTAAATCCAGCGCTTTTTCACCCAGTGCAAACTCTCCCGGATAAAAATTGTGAATCTCCCAAAGCAGATGATTCGGATATGCAGTGCCATTTTGCAGCCGTTCCACAGCAAAACAGATGTGGTCGGTGAGTGTGATATAGATATTCTCACTCAGCCGGCAGCCAAGCGTTTTCTCGGCAAGCTCAATAATCGCTGTGCTGATATCCAGGAATTCCGATGGAACATCTGACAGCAGCTGCATCAGGCGGCTGGATTTTTCCGGGTCGCGCAGCGCATAGACCTTTTCCACCCGCGCAGCCGGAACCAGATCCCCCGGCTGCTTCTTAAAACCAATGCCAAGGCCGCGCAATATCACCTCCTGCCCCTCTTCCAGAATGGCGACAAAATTATTGCTGATAACCTGATGTATCCGGTATGTACCGGACAGCTTTTTACCATTCATAAATGCCTCTGGAAAAACGCACCCCTGTATACCACCCCAGGCCTAACCGGTATATACGTTTTCACCCTATTTTCCCCCTTTCTGTCAAAAATTAAAGGCCAAACAACCGGAATCCCTTCCAGCAGCTTGGCCTTGCCTGCATCACCAGTCACAAGACATGTTTATTTGTATTTAAGGATACAATATTATTTCTCATTTGTCAAGAAAAGCCCGCAGCAAAAAGCAAATTTCAGCAGTACAAACAACTTTTAGCCGCACAGTTTGTAAAAAACATCCAAACATTTGTATTTCTGCCCCCCTATCGCTGCGTTGGCTCCCGTTAGAATCCATATCGGTCAGTCCCACTGCATCCGCTCCGTCCGCCCAAGCAGATAATCAACGCTTACCTGGTGAAAATCCGCCAACCGTATCAAAATATCTGTTGGAATATCAAGCCCGCCACGCTCATAATGACTGTATACCCGCTGGCTGCAATGTATGATTTCTGCCATTTCAGTCTGCGACATATCTTTATCTTCCCGTAAATTCCGAATCCTGGGATACATTGCTATCATCCTCATCACCTCATCCTTATCATAAAACAAACCATATCAGCCATTTATTTTTAGCCCAAAATAGGCTAACACATACAAGCCGGTGATTATATACTCATGTGCGTTACGGTTTGCTGCTCGGTTCGCCTGCGCGGCGAGCGGTCCTACGCGGACGGCGCCAGAGGGACTTGTCCCTCTGGACTCCCTTTCTCCGCTGCGGCGGGGAATGGTGCGGCGATTTTCGCTGCTGCACCCTGCCCAGCCCGCCAAAAGCACGGCGGGCCGGGTGGGTGAATATGGCAAATCTTTTCATTCGTGAGTATAAGTAAAAGAGTACCTTGGGCACTGATATCCGAATTTATGTTATTCTGACATATCCCCTGCATAGGGAAACTGCTGTCTCAAAAACAAGACAGCAGTTTCAGCTTTTGCAAAATATTAGTTTTATACAAGTTTCTGCAAGCCCATTTAATCATTCGCCCGGATGCGTTCCACAATAGACTGCCGTGATACCATTCTGTAAAGCAGCAGAGGAATCAGGATGCCAAGTGCCGCAAACACCGGCAGCAGGCACAGGATTGGCAAGAACGTTGCACGATAAGTGAAGAACCAGAACATATTTCCCATCACTTCACCCAGCAGCGGCCCAGTCACAATGGCAAGGATAAAGGACCCTCCGATTGCAAGGCCTGCATAAATCAATCCCTCGCAAATCAGCATTCTTTTGAGCTGCGCCCCCGTCATACCGATTGATTGCAGGACCGCAAATTCACGGCGGCGTGTCAGGATGCTGGTCAATACTGCATTCAGGAAATTCAGTATACCGACAAGCCCGACAATAAAGCTCAGCGTACTGCCCAAGATCAAAAACATCCCCTTAAATCCTTCAAATTCATCGACATAGCCCTGCTTGGACTCATAATCCATCAGCGGATCGATTTTTTCCGTGTAATCTTTCAAATAGGTTTCCATTGATTGCGTCATGCCGTCCTCAACATCAATCAGCAGATGAAGGATATCCGAGCACTGCATATCTGTTTTCATACTCTCCGCATTTATCACAAACTGGTTTGCGCCGTAGTAACGGAAGCTCATGGAATGACGCATAGTAACTGCCGCACAGACGGTATATTCCTTATCGGTATACACTTCCGGCTCAGTCCGGAACGGGCGGCTGCCCTCAAACGCTTTATCCAGCTCATCGGCAGGGATTTCTTCATTTGTATCATTATAAAAATATTTCCATTTGTCTACCCTGCGCAGCGTAACCTTATCCCCCGGCCTGGCCCAGTTGCTATCCCATTCGGCCTCGTTATAGTCGTCAGTAAAATAAACCGCCGCGATTGCATCCTGTTCCGGGTCATAGAGCGGGGAAAGGTCACCATCGATTGCCGTCAAATGGTCAAGCGCGAAATCCTCCATACCATATAAATCGATACTCGTCATGACGCGCCCGTCCGCAGTACGCGGCAGCGTTTTCATGTATGCATCGACTGTCTCCGGCGGATTCCAACGCATTACCGATTCCCGGACATTCGCTTCCGGCTCAAAATCCTGAATCGTGCGGGAAGCGCCATAGACGCGCCCGGATGCCGTAATACCGGGCTGCTCGAGGATATTTGCCAAGTCCTCCTCTTGCAGGAACTCCGCAAAGCCCCCTGTCTGGAAATAACTTGCATCGCCAACAATAAAATCAGTTACAACCCAACTACTCAAATACTTATCCATATCGAAGCCGTTTGCAAACACATAGGTCATCTGCATCAGCGTGACTGCCAGCGCCAGGGAAAGCACAACCAACACCGTTTTGCTTTTGCTGCGGCCCATATTGGCGACGGCCATACGATATTCGTTCGCACCTGTCCTGCGGCGGCGGAGCCGCTTCCCCGGCTTTACGGAATCGCCCTCCGTATAGCGCACCGCTTCAATCGGTGAAACCCTGGATGCTATTTTTCCGGGCTTCCGGCAGGAAATCAAGACTGTAACCAGTGAAAACAGCGCCGCAAATGCAAATGCAATAGGCGGTACATTGACCGAATAAATCTTAAAAGATGTGATATTCATGATAACCGGCACCAGCGCTTTGCCGGTGAAATACCCCAGGACGAGGCCAATGGGAATACCTCCCAATGAAAGTGCCAATGCCTGATGGCGGACGATCCGTTTAAGCTGGACGCCTGTTGTGCCAATCGTTTTCAGCAAGCCATAAAACTGAATATCACTCGATACCGAAATACGGAAAATATTATAGATAATCAGATATCCGGTCAATACAATGAGTACCAGAAGCACTGCAACCGCTGCAACGGTTGATATATCAAAATTAGAAGCAATCTGCGCCCCCAGATACGCCCAGTTGACGCCAATACGGATATAATGATCGGCCAGCTCATCATCCCGCTGGAATCCGTGGTCAGTCAGGATTTCCGTCATCTCCGCCTCGATCCGGGAGCTGGATCTCAGCATAATATTCATATCCAAACGGCCTGTTATATCCAGGTCACCCTGCTGCTCATATTCTGCGAGAATTTCATCGGCATATTCGCGGGAAACATTTGCAAAGCTCGCCATGCCAGCCGGGTCGTACTCCCACCAGCCGCAAAGTGTGAATGTGTCTGTCCGCAGCTGCGGATGCTGTGTATTCTCTCCCAGATAATAGGATAATTCGATTTTGGCGCCCATCTCCGGCGTCACGCCCAGCAGTGCCAAAACGCGGCTGTCTGTTATGATTTCATCCTTCGCCCGTGGATAATGCCCCTCTTCCAGGTCAATAAAGTAATCCCTCGCGCAGTTGTCATCCATCCAGCTGACCTCTACGTGCGACTTATTAAAGGGCGGATCTGTGGGCATTCCAAGCATTTGGCGGATTGCAGCGCTTACGATACGTTCGTCATCAGAAAGTATCTCAATCTGCTCCGGTGTAACATCCTTAAACGTACCATGGAACCGGCCCCCCACCTGCCGGAATGTCGATTCCTGAAAGGAATTTACGATTGCCCCCGCTATCGAAAACAGCGACATGAAAAGCAGCGTTGTTAATGCAATCGCCATCACAGCAATCAGGTTACGGGTCCTCGATGCCTTCAGGCTGCGCGCCGAGATCCGGCGGATGCAGCGTTTATTAGGTACTTTTGTTTCGATCTTCATGCTTCGCCACTCCTTACAATGCGTCCATCCTCAATATGGATAATACGGTTTGCCAGCTGGGCGATTTCTTCATTGTGCGTAATCATAACAATTGTCTGGCCATATTTCTGGCTGGAAAGCTGCATCAGTGAAAGTACCTCCTGCGAAGTTTTAGAATCCAGATTGCCGGTCGGCTCATCGGCAAGGATAATGGAGGGCTTGGTCGCCAGTGCCCGCGCAATCGCAACGCGCTGCTGCTGCCCGCCGGAAAGCTGGTTCGGCAGATTATTCAGCTTGCTCTCAAGCCCCAGCGTTTCAATGACGCTGTCAACAAAAGCACGGTCGATACGTTCCCCGTCCAGCTCAATAGGCAGCACGATATTTTCATAAATATTCAGTACGGGCACCAGGTTATATGCCTGGAAAACAAAGCCGATCTGCCGCCGCCGGAAAATAGTCAAATCATCCGCCCCCAACTCGAAAATATCGCGCCCGCCGATGAAAACCTTCCCGCTGGTCGCGCGGTCGAGGCCACCCAGCATATGCAGCAGCGTCGATTTGCCCGAACCGGAAGTGCCGACAATAGAGACAAACTGCCCTTCTTCAACCGTCAGGTCAACACCGTCCAGCGCACGCACCAGCGTATCGCCCGAGCCGTAATATTTGCGTAAATCCTGCGTTTCCAATATCGTCATTTGTGTATTCCTCCTCAACACATTTTTTGCTGTGACTATAGTTTAGCACATAATTCTTTCGAGAATCTTTCAGGAATCTTACAGTTTTGAAAGATTTGAATGCAGACAGGAAAGATTTGGTGATTATGTGCAAAAAAACGTCCATATTGAAAGGAAATTGTTAAAAGCTACGCTTTTTGTTTTTCTGCATAAAGTTTTTGAATTTCTGCTTTTCGCAAGACACAGACTGTGATATAATACCATAAGCGGGCAGATTGCCTGTAAAAAGTGATGATTTTGTTAAGGTGACGAAAGAAGAGGAGTATTCATGAAAGGTATCGTTTTAGCGGCGGGCAAAGGCACCCGTCTCTACCCGATGACGCTGCCGGTCTGCAAACCGCTGCTGCCGGTTTATGACAAACCCATGATTTATTATCCTGTCTGCGTACTGATGCAGGCGGGCATCCGTGATATCCTGGTCATTATCCCACCCGGAGAAGAAGCGCCCTTTGAACGTCTGCTTGGCGATGGCTCCAGCTGGGGGGGCAATATTCAATATGTCGTGCAGTATAACCCGCGCGGCATTGCTGACGCTTTTGAGATTGGCGCGCCTTTTATCGGGAATGACCCGGTTTGCCTGGTCCTGGGCGACAATATTTTCCACAGCCTGCCCTTTGAGACCCAGCTCCGCCGCGTCTGCCGCAAGATTGAATCGGGCGAAACCGGGGCGACTGTTTTCGGCTATTATGTGGACGATCCCCGTGCCTTTGGCGTAGTGGAGTTTGACGAAAACGGCCGTGCAATCTCCATTGAGGAAAAGCCGCGCAAACCGCGTTCCAACTATATTGTTCCCGGATTGTATTTTTATGATAACTCAGTCATCGAAATCGCGGAACACTTAACGCCCTCCGCACGCGGCGAGCTGGAAATTACCGACGTCAACCTCACCTATCTAAAGCAGGGCCGCCTGACGGTGGAAAAACTGGACCGGGATTTCCTCTGGCTAGATGCCGGTACTGCTGAGAACCTGCTCTATGCGAGCAAAGCGGTTGCGGATACGCAGGAAACGACTGGCCGGTATATTGGCTGCCCCGAGGAAGTCGCTTATAACCGCGGATATATTGATGTAAACGACGTTCATGCAATCGGCCGTCAGCTTGAGCAGACCTTATATGGACAGTATCTGCTCTGTCTCTGATCCGACAGAAAGGACTTCGATCATGGTACACACTGAAACCAAAACCTACAAAACCCGCGCCCACATGGGTATGATTGACGTAACTGCCGACTTTCAGGCAGCGGTCGAGCGCTCCGGCCTGTCGAACGGCATTATTACCGGGTTTACAACCGGCGGCGTTGCCGGTCTGACTACGTTGGAATTCGAGCCCGGGATGGTCACGCATGACCTTAAAGCGGCGATGGATATTTTTTCGCCCTACACGGATGAGCATGGCCGGGTCATCCATTATAAGCATCACGATACCTGGCATGATGATAATGGCTCTTCACATATCAAAGCAGCTCTTCTTTCCCCATTTATTACGATCCCCTTTGTAGACGGCAAGCTCACCATCGGCCCTTGGCAGAACCTGACACTGATTGAGTGCGACACGCGGGACCGGGTCCGAGATATTGTCTTTCAGGTCATGGGAGAATAAAACGCTAAATTGAACAGCATAAAAAGGTGCGGGAATAACAACTTCCGCACCTTTTGTGTTAAAAAGGACAACTGTCAGCCCCTTTCATGATTTATAATAATCGAATCGCGTACTGCCATACCGCGCCTGAAAGAAATTCGAGGAACGGTACTTCATTTCAAGCTCGGCGTCATAGAGATAGGTTTTCCCGTCCAGTACGATTTCCACCCAGCCATGTGGCTGCCGGTTCCCTCCAAGCCAGCCGACAACGGTATGTGCATCATAGCCCAATTCGCGGGCAAGCAGGCAGAAGGTCGCGGCATAGCCGAAACAGTTTCCGCGCCCGTCGTTCAGGAAGGCTTCTGCAAAAGCAGGCTCCCAGCCGGTCTGGCCCTTTGCAATCAGTTTCCTTTTAATATAGGTGAATTGATCGCGTACATAACCGTATACGGCACGTAGTTTTTGATTTTGCGTCATGGTATCGTTTGTTTTTGTGCGGATGATTTCGGACAGCTTGGCATCCAACGGTAGATTTCCTGTCGTAAAGTGTCCGTCTGCACCAAAGGCAAAACCGTTCACAATCTCCGAACGCACAAATTTTCCGTCCCTTGCACAATAGAGCCATCCGTCGATATTATGGAAACCGTCCGGCAACGGGTGCCGTTCCTCCGTCAGAGAAACCCAGTGCTCCCCTTCTGCCAGTTCTTCCTGCTCATGTGAAATCGTAGCCTCCATAATCTGCGCATAGGCCCAATGTGTTACCGGTACATCCGGGAAAAATCGCACCTGTGGAGAAGTTTGAATGGTTTCTGCATCGGGCGTTCTGCCTAGAAGACGGTTAAAGACTGCCGCAGCCTCCGCCCGTGTCAGCGGATCATCGGGACGGAAACAGCCATCCTCTGGACGACTGAATAAGCCGCACGCCGCCGCTGTACAAATTGCTTCATAATCCGGGTGATCTACGGGCACATCAACAAAGGTAATCGGCAGCCTGCCGAGCGGCAGGAAGCAGGCGGCAGCTGCCGCACATTCTGCACGGGTAAAGGGTGCCTCTGGATGAAAATTGCCTTCTTCATCGCCACAGATTACGCCTGCGCTTGCAAGCGAATTCACTGCCTGCGCATACCAGGCCCCCTCCGGCACATCGGAAAAAACTGCCTCCACCTCTGGCGGCGCCTCCATCAGGGTATAGAGGATCTGTGCTGCCTCTGCGCGTGTAAGGCTCTCAAGCGGTTCAAACATCCCCCATTCATTGCCGTTCATGTAATTAGAATGGCTGCTTCCCTCTTGCCGGAGCTTCAGTGCATGTTCTTCTGTGTATTTTTCTATCATCTGCTGCACGCTATCAAAGAAGGACTGCACAGGGCCCCGTCCGCTGGATATCGGATGCTGTACGGGTGCAGGCGGTTTCGCGCCCAGCAAAAGGACAACCGCAGCAAGCACCCCTGCGATAACCTGATTATGTTTCATGAACTTCCCTCCAAGGCCGCCAGCAGCCCCTTTTACCTGCATCTGCCGAACCTGCCATATTCCAATCCTTTATTTTAATTATATGCTTTTTTCAAAGGTTGTCAATGAAAATCGGCTGATTTTGTCGAAACAGCACAGTACATCTTACTTGTTTTGTACAATGTATTCTGGGAAACTGTGCGCCGGAAATCGGTAAAAATCAGTTTCTGACTTGCAAAAAGCGCAAAAAAAGGGTATAATTTTTTCAGATATCGTAGGAAAGGAGTACCGATATGCAGATTGACAACAACGAACTTGCAATCTTACAAAATGAGCTTGATAAACAAGGAAAAAAGCAGGAAGCCTATGAAATAAAACAGGAATTTCTGCGGCAGGTACGCGAGGCGGGCGACCACTGCCCCTGTCAGGAAAAGTGCCCGCACCATGGAAACTGTTTTGAATGCGTTACGCTCCACCGGGGGCACCGGGACCATCTTCCAATGTGCCTTTGGGATATGGTGAATGAGCGTATTTGTGCGCTTTCACACATCACCGAGCATACCATCCGTGAATATGAAGACCGTCACAAACAGGCTGATAACTGACGGCAGCTGTCCCAGATTCTGAGCGGTTTGTTTCGTGCTGACCAGTGCGCAGGCCTGCACGCTGTTTGAAAAGGAGGTTTACTATGAAAGAAGTCCAGTGCTTTGCACGTCCTGCGGATACGGAGGATATCCCGCTTGCAGGGCTGCCGCAGCTGGCCTATATCAGCAAAACCGTACCGGAATCCTCCCATCCGCGTGTGATGCACAGCCATGATGACCTGTGTGAGCTTGTCCTGATTTGGGAGGGTGAAGCTGACTATTCCATCGGTGGGCGTGAATACCGGGTATGCCGGGGCGACCTGATTGTTTATAACAGTGGTGTGATTCATGATGAGCGATATGGTATTTCTATGCCGATTTCCAGCTATTGTATTGCCATGCGCGGCCTGAAACTGGACGGGCTGAGGGATAACGCATTGATTCCGGACAGTGACGGCCCGGTATTCCCGTCGGGCAAACATTTTGAGGCGCTGCGGGATACGATGTCGCTGATGTTTGATGCATTATGTACAAATGCGGACGGCTGTGCATATTTCTGCCGTCATCTTCTGCTGGGGGTGCTGAGCCGTGTTTGGGCGCTGCGGCATCGGCGGCAGGAGCCGTCTGCTGTCTGTCCCAGCCTGTTAGGAAGCCGTATCAAGGCCCATATGGATCTTCATTATACGGAGGATATCAGCCTGCAAAGCCTTGCGGATGTCCTGCATATCAGCCCTTATTATTTGTCTCATGTATTTAAGGATATGACAGGATATTCACCGGGACAGTATATCACCCGCCGACGGATTGGGCTGGCACAGAACCTGCTGATTTCAACTGGTTTAAGCATATCGGAAATTGCTGCACGGGTGGGCTATCCCAGCCCATCACATTTTCATGACCGGTTCACGCGGAATGTTGGGATGTCTCCGCGTGCTTACCGGAAGGCATATATTGTACGCAGCGAACCGCAAGAATCCGCAAGTTTAGAAGTGGAAGCCATGCAAAAGCCGTCTGAACCCGACAAAGAAAAAGCAAGAACATAGTAGCGGTTTCTATAATTTTTCTGTATACTGTAAACAACAAATCAAAACGGAGGAACATTGATATGAAGACGATTAAAATTGGTTCGATTGGTCTGGGAAGACTGGGCTATGAACATGCGAAAAATCTGGCAACCTGCGTACCGGGTGTACAGCTGACAGCGATCTGTGACATTGACGCTGCACGGGTAGAGGCAGTCAAGCAGGAGCTGGACGTACCCTATGGCTACACTGATTTTGAAGAGATGTGCAAAAACCCGGAATTAGACGCAGTTGCGATCGTCTCTCCCTCCGGGCTGCATGTAGAACACATCCGCACGGCAATGGAGCATGGCAAGCATGTTTTCTGTGAAAAGCCGCTTGCGACCACGGTCGAGGCCTGCCGTGAAGCGGAGGCTATTGTTGCCGCGCATCCTGATTTGATTTTCATGCTGGGCTTTATGCGCCGCTTTGACAAATCCTATCTGGAGGCCAAGAAAAAGGTAGACAATGGCGACATTGGCAAGGTAATTCTGGTACGTTCTTACACACAGGATTCGGTTGCTACCATTGAGGGGACATTGAAATTTGCGCCGCATTCGGGCGGGCAGTTCCTGGATATGTGCGTACATGACATTGACCTGATCCGTTGGTTTGCCGGCTCGGAGGTCAAGAATCTGTGGGGCATCGGTGGTGTTTTTGCTTACGAGCTGTATCGTGAGCTGAACGACGGTGACAATGTCTGTGTAATGCTGCAATGTGAAAACGAGGCAATGGGCTTCATGTTTGCGGGCCGTGCTGCTGCCCATGGCTCACATGTTGAGACAGAAATTATTGGTACAAAGGGCACGCTTCGCATTGCTGCGGTTCCGGCTTCCTCCCACTTGGAGGTCATGAGCGAGCATGGCGTTTGCCGCGAGTGCTATGTAGATTTCCTGGAGCGCTGGCATGATGCTTATGTAACAGAGATGTGCACATTTGCGGACTATATCCGTGGTATTGGCAAGCCGGAAATCACTGCTGCGGATGGGACCGCTGTTTCGCGCATTGCCTACCGCTGCAAGGAATCCTTTGAAACCGGAAAAATGCTCCCCCTCGAATAAGGAAGCCGGATCGCCTCCGCAGCGGGCGCCAAGGGGCGCTGCCCCTTGGAACCCCGCGCCTCCGCGGCGGGCGGCCCTGCGCGGGCAGCGCTGGGGCTCACGCCCCAGACCCCACGCTGCTTCGCAGCGTCCCCTCGCCTGCGGGCGGGACGGGGGCGTCTATTTTCTATACTGCACTGCCAGCCAGTCCGCTGTCGTTATGGCGGACTGGCTGTTTTTCTTTCTCTCCATCTGGCCTTTTGAATGTTTATGAAGTCTGGTTCATTCCGTCTTCACAATTAAGCGCACAATATATTATCATAAATTTAGTCAACATACCTCTCAGGATACCCAGAACTTTTATGCACCCCTTCGGAAACAGAAACCACCTGCACGGTTTTTGTCACAATTCTGTTTTCAGTTTTTATCCTCCGGAGGCCAGCCTGTCACACTGACAGAAATACCGTTCTGAGCAATCCTGATAAAAAGGAGACCTTTCTATGTATCACACACAATTTCCCAGCTGGGAACCGCTGATAACACAAATAGAAACACTTTTACACACAAAAAAGCACATGATTATGGCCGTTGATGGGCGCTGTGGAAGCGGCAAATCTACGCTTGCAAGACTGTTGATTCGGCATTTCCCAGCAAGACTGTTGTGTATGGATGATTTTTATTTGCCCTTTCCTGACCGCGCCCCAAACTGGGAAAAAAAATCTTGCGGAAACATGGATTTTGACCGGTTCACAAGGGAAGCCCTTCTTCCCGCACAGGCAAACCATCCGATTCTGTATCGCAGGAATGATTGCCATGCCGGACGCTTTCTGGAACCGGTTGAACTCCCGGCAACGCCAGTTACCATTGTAGAAGGCAGCTATTCCCATCATCCGCGCCTGAGCGGATACTATGATTTTACTGTATTTCTGACCTGTTCGCCAGCCGAACAGCTTCGCCGACTCCAAAACCGTGAAAATGAAAATTTCACCGCTTTCCTGTCGCGCTGGATTCCGCTGGAAGAACGTTATTTTGCTCTATACGGGATTGAAAATAGTGCTTCCATGCATATCATAACCTGAATTTACATAAGAATCCAAACATTCAAGGGGCTGTATCAAAATGGAAAACATTCTGATACAGCCCCTTAATAATAAACACAAAACCACACCGCATAATACCACCCCGCCCGCCGTTCTTTTGGCGGGCGGGGCAGTACGCAGAAAGAATTAAATCCGCACCCATTCCCCCGCCGCAGCGGAAAGAAAGCTTTTACTCAATTTTTTCTCGAAAAAATTGCAGGTGCAGGGCAGCGCCCTGCCGCAGCCCGCGCAGGGCTACCCCCGGAAGCCTCCGCATCAGCAAATCCTTTTGCCGCGCAAAATAACCACTTTCCGCTCCATAGCTTCGTCTAAAAGAATAACATTTGCAACCTTGCCGCAGCCTAGGCTGCCATAGTTCTGATCTATTCCAAGTGCCTTTGCCGGATTAACAGCTGCTGCCTTGACAGCGCTGCCCAGTGGAATCCCCATCTTCTGCACTGCCGTTCGCATACAGTCAAACAGATTCGTTGCCGACCCTGCAATCGTACCATCTGCAAGCGTTGCCAGATTGCCGCGTACCTCTACCGGCTGACCGCCCAGTGAATAACTTCCGTCAGGCATTCCTGTTGCCATCATGCTGTCACTAATCAGAATAACCCGGTCATCCCCAAAAGCACGGAATGTCATCCGCACCGCAGACGGATGAACATGAACACCATCTGCAATCAGCTCAACCGACTCCGCAAAGTCACAAGCCGCGCCAATCAGCCCCGGTGCCCGGTGTGTATACGGCAGCATCGCATTATACAAATGCGTTACCTGCTTCGCGCCAGCTTCAAAAGCCGCTTTCGCTGCATCATAATCAGAAGCAGTGTGCGCCAGGGAAATGCGCACCTCCCCCGCGAGCTCCCGGATGCAGTCAATGCCGCCCTCTGTTTCCGGAGCTATATCACACAGCTTAAACAACCCGTTCGCGCGCTTTTGCAACCGGCGAAACATTTCCGCATCAGGAATATGGAGATAATCGGCATTCTGCGCTCCCTTCTTGCTTGCCGCAATAAATGGACCTTCCATATTGATACCAACCAGCTCCGCACTATCCTCTTTGCTATGCCATGCGGCAGCAGCATCAGCAATCTTGCCGAGCACCTCCTCCGGAAACGTCATCGTTGCAGGACAAACTGCCCCTACCCCGACCGAGGCCTCATATTTAGTGATCGCTGAGATTGCTTCCGATGTGCCGTCACAGAAATCATAACCGATACAGCCGTGAAAGTGCAGGTCAACCAATCCTGGAATGGCAGTCAGGCCGCTTGCGTCAATGATCTCACCGCCTGCCGAATCCGCAAAACGCCCATTTTCAATGAACAAATCACCGGTTTGGAAACTTCCGTCCGGCTGGAACACCTTAGCGTTTTGTATGACCATACCGTCACACCTTATCGCAGAGACTCAATGCCTCCTCATCAACAACAGCAACAACATCCGGATGCAGCTGCAAAATCGATGCAGGTACCTGCGGCGTGATCGGACCGAAAAAGCCCTTTGCAACAGCTTCCGCCTTATCCTTGCCCGAAATGATAATCAAAATCTTACGTGCACGCATAATCGTCTGAATTCCCATCGAAAATGCCTGCCGCGGTACATCATCAATCGAATCAAAAAAGCGCTTGTTGGCCTCAATCGTACTCTCCGCCAAATCAACACAATGCGTACCCTTAGCGAAACAATCCCCCGGCTCATTAAAACCGATATGACCGTTACGGCCACAGCCCAACAGCTGGAGATCAACACCGCCAAGGCTTTCAATCACCTTATCATACCGGGCACATTCAGCGTCCGGGTCCGGCGCTTCTCCGTTCGGAAGATTGATATTTTCCGGTTTGATATTCACGTGATCGAAAAAGTGCTCATGCATAAAATAATCATAGCTTTGCGGGTCTGATTTCGGCAGGCCGCGATATTCGTCCAAATTGACCGACTTTACACCGGAAAAATCAACATCACCTTTATTATACCAGTCAACCAGCTGCTGATAAGTCCCAATAGGCGACGACCCGGTTGCAAGACCCAAAACACAATCCGGTTTCATAATGACCTGCGCTGAAATAATATTGGCCGCTTTGCGGCTAAGATCCTGATAATCCTTTGCGCGAATAATCTTCATAGCTAGAAACTCCTTTTTCTTCTGATTGACACATGCTTTCATTTTTTTATCCGTAAAACCCAGGGGCAGACAAAGTTTGCCCGCCCCTAAAGATGCCTTATCCATAGGCAACCATCAGTTTTACATCAGCTTTTTGAATTCATCGGCAACATGCTGTACCTGTGTACCGACAATTACCTGTACAGCCGTCTTGCTGGGACGGATCACACCCGCAACCCCCGCAGACTTGATTTTCTTCTCGTCCACCAGCGTATAGTCCTTAATTTCAAGGCGCAGACGCGTGATGCAGTTATCAACCGAGGTAACATTATCCTTGCCGCCAAGGCCTTCCAGCACGATTTTTGCAATGGCAGTAAAATCGTTATTCGCCAGAACAACCTTTGTCTCGTCCATTTCATCATCGTCGTCTTCACGGCCGGGCGTCTTGAGGTTCAGCGTAGTAATCATTACACGGAATACAACATAGAATACAAGCGCTGCCGCAATACCCAGCGGGATGATAAGAATGGTCTTTGCCGCCGCCGGAAGCGGAGCAGAGAACAGAAGGTCTGTCGCGCCCGCTGAGAACGCGAAACCTGCGCGGAATCCCAACAGAACTGTAACAAATGTGAAAACACCGTACAGCAATGCATATACCAAATAAAGCACAGGTGCGAGGAACATAAAGCAAAATTCAAACGGTTCTGTAACGCCGCAGACAAATGCACAAAGCGCCGCAGAGGAAACCAGACCGATTGCAACCTTACGCTTTTCAGGCTTTGCACAATGCACGATAGCAAGTGCCGCACCCGGGATACCAAACATCATGCAGGGGAAGAAGCCGGACATATACATACCAAGGCTCCAGCCCATCTCTGCCGAGGTCTTGCCCGCCCAGAAATTGGTCAAGTCGCCAATACCGATTGTCGGGAACCAGAATACATTATTCAGTGCATGATGCAGGCCAGTCGGAATCAGCAGACGATTCAGGAACGCATAGATACCTGCGCCAACTGCATCCATTCCGAGGATGGTATTGCCGATAGAAACCAGCACGCCGAACAGAAGCGGCCAGACAAACAACAGAACTGCCGATGCAACGATAGACGCAAGCGCTGTAATAATTGCAACACAGCGTTTACCGGAGAAGAACGCCAGCCAGTCCGGGAGTTTGGTATTCTTGAACTTATTATAACACATAGAGCCGATAATACCCGCAAGGATACCAATAAATGCATTCTGCACCTTGTCAAATGCCAACACCTTCGTTGCATCCTCTGCAATGCTCGGGAGCATCGTAGTTACAACACCGGTGCTGAGCAGTTTGGTCATCATCAGCCATGAAACCAAGCCTGCAAGGCCTGCCGTGCCGTCATGGTCGTCCGCCATGCCGACTGCAACGCCAACTGCAAACAACAGCGCCATCATTGCGCCATCAATCAATGAAAGCGACGCCTGTACAAGGAAAAATCCCACCGTCTGCGTAAAGCCGACTACATCGCCGCCCTGCATGGTGGACGGGCACAGCCAGTAGCCGATACCTGACAGGATACCAGCAATCGGCAGCACCGCAACCGGCAGCATCAGGGATTTGCCAAGTTTTTGCAAGTACTTCATCATAATATTTACCCTCTCCTTCTGTAACTTCCTGTATCTTTTCAGATACCCGGTGTAAGCCGGCCCGCCAGCAATCGCCAACAGACCGCGCCCCGACTTCCGCTGCACCTGCACCAATACTGTCTCCCTACTGACACCACGAATGCAAGAACACCTTCCGCCGTTGGTTTTTGCTTGAAAGGTTCAGATTCCTGCAACCACCGGCTGTATCGATCCAATCCTTTCTCTATATTGATTAAAACACCTGCATTCCCGTACAGGCGCATCAATACCTCTTTTATCAGCCTGATCTCTGTCTCTTAAATCAAACCGATTTCCCGAAGGGTCGCCTCTAACTTCTGTGCGTCCTCTTCTTCGCTGGCACCGTCAAGCGTAAACTTAACCGTCATACCACCCTTTACGCCAAGTCCCATTACTGCCATCATGCGCCGGGCATCCGCTTCCTTTGCATCGGTTGCAATCTTCACCGAGCTTCCCATCGCACTAACCGCTTTACAAAGCTGTCCGGCAGGTCTTGCATGAATGCCCAGGGGGTCTGTGATGGTAAATTCGATCTGTTTCATAGCGAAATAGCTTCCTTTCTTTTTTGCAGTTTGGAATCCCGGTTCTGCGTATTCTGACTGCTTCTCTGATTTTTATATAGCCTTCCTGCTGATCGCTCCAAAAGGCTTACTTTTTCAGGGTCAGCAGCGTGTCTTGCGCCCCAACCGTCATTCCCGTATGCGCCTGTACCGAACTATAAGCATCGGTATTGCAAATAACAACCGGAGTAATCGGATCATATCCCTCCGCACGAATGGCATCCAAGTCAAACTCTATCAGCAGGTCACCCTTTTTGACCGCATCACCATTCTTTTTGTGTACCTTATAATGCATACCAGCGAGCTTTACCGTATCCAGCCCGACATGTACCAGTACCTCTGTCCCATCCTCCGAGCAGAGACTGACCGCATGGCCGGTATCAAACATCAACTCAACTTTTCCATCAACCGGGCTGACCACCCGGCCCTCACTCGGTATGATCGCCGCACCCTTCCCGAGAATCTCTTCACTGAAAGTAGGGTCACTGACTTCACTCAGCGGAACTGCCTGCCCCGCAACCGGAACTGCTACAATAATCTCTGCCGGACCGAACCCGAGCTTCTTTTTCAATGATTCAAACATGGATGTTTTCCCTTTCTGTGCGTCTGTCATATACAGCACGCCACAACCAATATCATTTTCAAACAGATTATATTTTAATACCAACGCATCTGCTTGCAAGCCGTGCGTGCCATTCTCAAATAATACTACAAAAACCCAATCTCTAAATCCCCCTTCATAAATCCGGGGCACCCAGAAACCTGGTTTTTCGCCTGAATATTAGCAATCCAACCACTTTTTGCTTGTATCCTTATAATACCAGTCAAAGGTATAAATTTCAATAGGAATAATTTACAGTTATTTTGTGAATATTTTGTAAACTATCAACAATTTTTGTTTATTTTGAGCAATTCTCATTTCATTGTTGGACTTTAATTTGTTGAATTCTTTCATATTCGCCCGCCTTTCAACGCCAGCAGGTCAACCTCATGTCACCAAACAGCAAAAGAAAAATGTCGTACGCTCAAAAAAAAACGATCGCATTCGCCCACCCCGCCCGCCATCGTTTGGGCGGGTGGGGCAATCCGCAAAAACGGTGATTACCGTACCCATCCCCGCCGCAGCGGAGAAAGGGAGTCCAGAGGGACAAGTCCCTCTGGCGCCGTCTGCGGAAGACCGCCCGCCGCGCAGGCGAAGAAGCAAACGGCAGGCACCGCTGCCGCCTCTCAAAGAGCAGAGAAAAGCCCTCCACGGTATGCCGACAGCTCTACCGCAAAGGGCTTTTGGAGGTACCACCCAGAATCGAACTGGGGATCAGGGAGTTGCAGTCCCACGCCTTACCGCTTGGCTATGGTACCGGAGATGGAGCGGATGACGAGGCTCGAACTCGCTACCTCCACCTTGGCAAGGTGGCGCTC
>CAJUSB010000059.1 GCA_910589115.1 uncultured Clostridia bacterium
TGGTGCCCGCCGCACAGGCGCGGGAGTCCAGAGGGCAGAGCCCTCTGGTGCCCGCCGCACAGGCGCGGGAGTCCAGAGGGCGGAGCCCTTTGGTGCCCGCCGCACAGGCGCGGGAGTCCAGAGGGCAGAGCCCTCTGGTGCCCGCTGCAGAGGCGAACGAATATAAGGAGGCAGTTATGAACGCGTTACAGAAAGACTTGAAAAGACTGACCGCTTTGGCCGAAATGGCAGATTTGCCGCACGATGCGTGGCGGCTCGATTTCCATTTAATGCCGCCTGTCGGCTGGCTCAATGACCCCAACGGATTGTGCTGGTTCCAAGGATATTATCACGTCTTTTTTCAATATGCACCGTTTCATGCCGAGGGCGGCGTGAAGTTTTGGGGGCACTACCGCTCAACCGATTTGCTCCGCTGGGAACAGTGCCCCGTTATGCTGTTCAGCGACCAGCCCTTCGATGTGCACGGCGCTTACTCCGGTTCCGCACTCTGCGAAAATAACGGCATGTACCTCTTCTATACCGGAAATGTGAAATATATGGGGGATTACGATTATATCCGCACCGGCCGCGGGCACAATACCGTATTAGCATTTTCCCCCGACGGCATCTCTCTCAGCTGGAAACGCCTGCTAATGGATAATCAAGACTATCCCGAAGGACTCTCCTGTCATGTGCGCGATCCCAAAGTTTGGAAGCAGGATGGTTCTTACTATATGATCCAGGGGGCGCGGACCCTCGAAGATACCGGCGTGCTGCTCGTGTTTGAATCACAGGATCTGCTTGACTGGAAACACATCAATACCATCCAAACGCCCGAGCCGTTCGGCTATATGTGGGAATGCCCTGACCTCTTTGCGCTGGATGGTCACTGGTTCCTTGCCGTCTCGCCGCAAGGCGCACCCAAATCCGGCCCCGGTTTTGAGAATATTTATGCCTGCGGTTATTTTCCGCTGGAAGGTGATTTCCGGGGAAATGTCCGGCTGGGTGAATTCATCCCGCTCGATTATGGATTCGATTTCTACGCACCGCAAACCTTTACACATGAAGGACGGCGGCTGATGATCGGCTGGTTGGGAATGCCCGATGCCGACTATACGAACCCAACAGCAGCCTACGGCTGGCAGCACTGCTTGACAATCCCACGCGAAATCAGGTATGATAAAGGCAAGCTGTGTCAATGCCCCGCACAGGAACTTACAGGGCTGCGCACAGATGCACAGAACTATCCGTTAGACGGCGAAACCCAGTTTACACTCGGGCAAACAGCCGAAATCATCGCCGAAGGCCAGCTTGCAGGGCTGACGCTTCCAGGCCTGGCGCTCCGCCTTGAGAATGGGCAGCTGCGCCTGGAAATCACCGAGGGCGGACACGGGCGCACCGTCCGTACCGCGCCCGCCGATCAGCTGAAAGCACTGCATATCCTTATGGATACAAGCGCAGTTGAAATATTTATTAACCACGGGCGGCTGGTAATGAGCACCCGATGGTATCCCGCAAAAGGCCCTCGGCCCTGCGTGGTCTATGGCCAGGGTACAGTATCCGTACACCGACTGCGTGCTTTCGAGGTGTCCCGTCCGGTGTGATTTTTCCCCTGCTCGCCCCCGCTCCTGGCCTGCTGCATCTCATCGACAAAAGGAGAAAGCAAATGGATATTAAAATTTTAGCACTCGATTTGGATGGTACGCTGCTGACCGATCATAACTATGTTTCTGCTGCCTGCCGCGACGCAGTACAGGCCGCGCGCAAAAAAGGGATACAGGCCGTCATCTGCACCGGGCGGAATGCTGCCGATTCCTATATGTTCGGCGATCAGGCAGGCGGGGTTGACTGGGCCGTGACCGGAAACGGTGCGGAAGTGCGTTCCGTTCCGGACGGGCAAGTGATTTTTACGCAAACCCTTGGCGAAGCACTTTGCTTTGCGCTGGTTGACATCTGCGAGCGGTTCGGTACAGACCCCTGTTTCTACACCTCCGGGGCGGTTTATTATGGACGGGAGTTTGAACAGTTTATTTCGGATTGTGCAGCACTTGGAATGAAATTCGATTTTATCGAGCGGGAGCATTTTCACCGGGTCCCGGACCACGGCTGGCGGGCATTTGTACAGGAAAGAAGCGGAGAAATCCTCAAAGCGATCCTGCACGCAAGCGACCCTGCACTGGTCGATCAAATGTATGCATGGATCAGGCAGGACGACCGGTTTGAAGCCGCGCCCTCTGAAATGTTTGGCGGGAAGCTGAAAAATATCGAAATCAACCGGAGCGGCGTCTCCAAAGGCCATGCCCTTGAGGTGCTTGCCAATCAGCTGGGCTGCACGATGGACAATGTAATGGCAATCGGCGACAGTGACAACGATTTAACGATGCTGCGCATGTCCGGGCTCGGCATAGCAATGGGAAACGCCCCTGCACACATCCAACAAGCAGCCAACGCCGTCACAGCCGCCAACACGGAAAACGGTGTTGCGCAAGCGATTGAACGCTATTTGCTCTGACTTATACCGCCCCCACGGGATGGGCGGCCAAAGGGCGCTGCCCTCTGGACTCCCGCCCCTCGCCGGGGAGGCCGCCTCTGCGGCGGGCACCAGCGGGCGTTGCCCTCTGGACTCCCACTGGGGCTTTCGCCCCAGACCCCGAGATGCTTCGCATCTCCCCTTCGCCTGCGGGCGGGACGGGGGCCTCCCTGTTTGTAAAATTGATTTCTTTTTCATGTTTTCTATTGATTTTCACTGTCAGGTCTTTTATAATAGGAAAGAGAGGATAAAGGATACAAAGGAGGCAGATTCCCGATGAAGCGTATTTTTTTCATCTTATTGCCGGTATTTCTTGCGCTTTTTCTTTCTTCATGCAGTGGTATGGCCAAAGAAATGACTGCCGATGAGATGAAGGCCGAGCTTGGGGAGATTACCGGCACACTCCCGGACACGGAAACTACAGGGGTCAACCTATCCCAGGAGGACACAGGCGGTTACAACGCAGACCTCCAGCTGACATGGAAGAACGAATGCGGCCGGTTTTCGACCGAGAAAACGTTAGAATCCTACAGCTGGGCCGTTGCGCAGAACATATCGCAGAATATCGCTGATGTTTCTACAATTACGCTTTCGTGGATGGTACCGTATCATTCTGCAAGCGAGCCGTCGATTCAGCTGCAATACAAGAAGAAGGACGGCGTATTTGAACAGGTCGATATACAGGACCGGTTTACGGATAACACCTTTGGTGCGGATGCATTTACGATTACGGATCTTCCATCCGAGCGTGCCGGTTCAGGGGCGGGCTCCAGTGTGGGAAAGAGCACAGCAATTCCCTATCCATATCAGCCTCGTCACAAGGTACTGATCCTTCCGGTTTCCCATGCGCCGCGTCATAAATCTTATCACGATGGAACAGAGCGCGAAGATGCCGCAGCCGTTGCCCAGGCAGCAGCACAGCCCTGACAATCATAATAATAGGAGACAGGCGATGATTTCGCCTGTCGATCTTTGTCAACTGTGCTCGTTATTAAAACCGAAATCCCTGGAATCCATAAAAAATGCTTGACAATCGACGCAAAATCTTATATGATAAACTCATCTAATATATCCTTTGAAATGCGATGAACGGGTAAAGTAATGGCAAAAACGTCCTTAGAGAGCCGTCGGGTGGTGCAAGACGGTGGCGGATGGCCATGAAACTCGCCCGGGAGCTGCCCGCTGAACGTACACAGTACCTGTAGGCGCGGCCGGATGTCCCCGCCGTTACCGGGAAGGCATATTGTCAGATATGTAATGGAGTGGCCGCAGACTGCTGCGGCAAGAAGAGTGGTAACGCGGAGTTTACGCTTCGTCTCTTTCAGCGGAAGGGACGGGGCTTTTTTTATCAGCAGAGCGGTGCGGCAGCCGCCGGACAGGCCTGCACATTTTCAGAAAGGAGCAGTATATGACGGCACTGGAACAGGTAAAGCATATCATTGAAGCACTGCAGGAGCGCAAAGGACAGGAGATTGAGGTGCTCAAGGTGGAGCAGCTGACGACCCTGACGGAGTATTTTGTTTTCTGTTCAGCGACCTCGACGACCCAGGTCAAGGCGCTTGCTGACAGTGTAGAATTCCACATGAAAAATGACCATGAAATCATGGTGCATCATACGGAGGGCTTCGAGTCTGCGCAGTGGATCCTGTTGGATTTTGGAGCAGTGGTTGTGCACATTTTCCTGCCGGAATCGCGTCAGTTCTATAATCTGGAGAACCTTTGGAAGGACGGCACGCCCATACCGCTGTCCGAGCTGGGGCTTGCAGATGCGTAACCGTGAAGGAAAACAATTTAGGGGGAATATCGCTTGAATAAGTACGATTACAAAGAAATTGAAGCCAAATGGCAAAAAACGTGGGAGGAACGCGGTTCCTTCCACGCGTCAGAGGACCGGACGAAAGAGAAATTCTACGCGCTTGTAGAGTTTCCGTATCCTTCCGGCGCGGGGCTGCATGTTGGCCATCCGCGTTCCTATACTGCGCTGGATATCGTGGCGCGGAAAAAGCGGATGCAGGGCTATAATGTGCTTTATCCGATGGGCTGGGATGCGTTCGGCCTGCCGACCGAAAATTTTGCGATTAAAAACCATATCCATCCGGCAGTCGTTACCGAGCGGAATATTGCCCGGTTTAAGAGCCAGCTGCAAGCGCTTGGGCTGTCCTTTGACTGGTCGCGTGAGATCAGCACTACGGACCCGGCTTACTATAAATGGACGCAGTGGATTTTCCTCCAGCTTTATAAAAAGGGGCTGGCGTATAAAAAGGAAATGGCGGTCAACTGGTGCACATCCTGTAAGTGTGTGCTTGCCAATGAGGAAGTTGTGCAGGGCGTTTGTGAGCGCTGCGGTTCCGAGGTTGTGCGCCGCACCAAAAGCCAGTGGATGCTGAAAATCACCGAATACGCCCAGCGGCTGATTGACGATTTGGACAAGGTAGATTATATTGAACGTGTCAAAACCCAGCAGAAAAACTGGATCGGCCGGTCTACCGGTGCGGAGGTTGATTTCGTCACTACGGAAGGCGACAAGCTGACCGTTTATACCACCCGCCCGGATACACTTTTCGGTGCGACCTATATGGTCATTTCTCCGGAGCATCCGGCGATTGAAAAGTGGGCGGAAAAGCTGTCGAACATTGATGCCGTGCGCGCTTATCGCGAGGAGGCTGCACGCAAATCCGATTTTGAGCGCACTGAGCTGAATAAGGGCAAAACCGGCGTCCGGCTGGATGGCGTACGTGCGGTCAATCCGGTCAACGATACAGAAATCCCGATTTTCGTTTCGGATTATGTCCTGATGAGCTACGGCACGGGCGCGATAATGGCGGTTCCGGCACATGATGAACGTGACTGGGAATTTGCAAAGGTATTTGACCTGCCGATCATTGAGGTGGTCAAGGGCGGCAATGTACAGGAAGCGGCATTCACGAATGTTGAGACCGGGGAGATGGTCAATTCCGGGTTCCTGGATGGGCTCTCGGTTGCAGAGGCGAAAAAGAAAATTGTAGAATTCCTGACGGAAAAAGGCGTTGGGCATCAGAAGGTCAATTATAAGCTGCGTGACTGGGTCTTCTCCCGCCAGCGCTACTGGGGCGAACCGATTCCGCTGATCTTCTGCGAAAAGTGCGGCTGGGTGCCGCTGCCAGAGGAACAGCTTCCGCTGACCCTGCCCGAGGTCGAATCCTATGAGCCGACTGAGAACGGCGAATCCCCCCTGGCGAAAATGACCGACTGGGTGAATACCACTTGCCCACACTGCGGCGGCCCGGCCAAGCGCGAAACGGACACCATGCCGCAGTGGGCTGGTTCGTCATGGTATTTCCTGCGGTATATGGACCCGCATAACGATAAGGCGCTCGCCAGCAAGGAAGCACTTGATTACTGGTCGCCGGTCGACTGGTACAACGGCGGCATGGAGCATACGACATTGCACCTGCTGTACAGCCGTTTCTGGCATAAATTCCTGTATGATATCGGCGTTGTCCCCACGCCGGAACCGTATGCAAAGCGTACCAGCCACGGCATGATTTTGGGCGAAAACGGCGAAAAAATGTCCAAATCTCGTGGGAATGTGGTCAATCCGGATGAAATTATTGACACCTACGGCGCGGACACCATGCGTTTGTACGAAATGTTCATCGGTGATTTTGAAAAGGCTGCACCGTGGTCCTCAACGTCCATCAAGGGCTGCCGCCGTTTCCTGGAGCGTGTCTGGAACCTGTTCGATCAGGTGCAGCCGGGCAGTGCATATTCGGAACAGCATGAGATTTTGATTCATCAGACGATTAAAAAGGTCGGCGAGGACATTGAGGCGCTCAAGCACAATACAGCCATTGCGGCAATGATGAGCCTTGTGAATGCTTTCTATGACAAGGGCGTCAATCGAGCCGAATATCAGACGCTGCTGCTGCTGCTCAATCCCTTTGCGCCGCATATCACAGAGGAACTTTGGGCACTGCTGGGTGAAACCGGTGAAGTGCTGTCCCTCCAGCCGTGGCCGCAGTATGAGGAGAGCAAGACGGTCGAATCAACGGTTGAAATTGCCGTGCAGGTCAATGGCAAGCTGCGCAGCACCATCCGCCTGCCGCTTGACTGCGGACAGGAGCAGGCTGCCGATACGGCGCTGGCCGATGAAAAGGTCCGCAACGCGATTGCCGGGAAACAGGTTATAAAAACCATTGTCGTCAAGAATAAGATTGTGAATCTTGTCGTGAAATAAATTTTGTAAAAAAACACGGCATCAGGGCTTGACATTTCGCCCGTTCGTGAGTATAATAGGAGTATAGCTTTATAAGTATGTTTTGTGGCTGCTTATGAACTGTGTAAGCGTATGACCGGTAAACGGATACGCGCGGAGGGAGGGAAAACGATGTCGGAAGTCCGCATTAAGGAAAATGAATCTCTGGACAGTGCTCTGAGAAGATTTAAGCGTTCCTGTGCAAAGGCGGGTGTGCTTTCCGAGCTCCGCAAGCGCGAGCATTATGAGAGCCCGAGCGTAAAGCGCCGTAAGAAGTCGGAAGCAGCGCGCGCCAAGAAAAGAAAGTACAGATGATTTGAAAATATCGGATGGCATTCGCTGTCCGATATTTTTTATTTATGCTGCGCGCATGAGCATGCGGAAGGTGGGTATTTTGAAATTTTTGATTACAGATCTTTTGGAACTTCCCGGTGAGATTGCAGAAGTGTACAGGGCTGTGACACCGCAGGATAAGGTCTGCTGCTGCACCGGCTGTTTTGGCTGCTGGGTAAAAACGCCGGGAAAGTGTGTCATACCGGACGGTGGGGAATGTGTTGGCATCGGATTGAGCCATTGTAACGAACTGCTGCTCATCAGCCGCTGCTGTTATGGCAGTGTCAGCCCATTTGTGAAAGCGGTGCTGGATCGGGCGATTTCCTATCTGCATCCTGATTTTGTCATACGGGATGGGGAAATGCATCATAAGCGCCGATATCAGAACCGGCTAACGGTTTCCGCGTATTTTTACGGTGAAAACATCACAGAGGCGGAAAAGGAAACGGCACGAGGCTTGATTGCGGCCAATGCAGTCAACTATGACGGCACCGTCGGAGAAATCCGTTTTTTTGAATCAGCAGAAGGGCTTGAAAAGGTGATATTATGAGGATTGCATTGGTGAATGGAAGTCCAAAGCCAACCGGCAGCGCCAGCGGTATTTTGCTGAAACATTTGAGGGCCAGCCTGTCCGGGCAGGCTGAGCTTGTGGATTTGGCACTGCATAGTGACAGTTTGCCTGATGGCGTATGGAATACCCTGCAAGCGGCAGATAGCTATGTTTTTGCCTGCCCGCTTTATGTGGATGGTCTTCCGTCGCATGTCCTGTCCTGTCTTGTACAGTTGGAGGCGCGTCAAACGTCCGGGGTTCCTGTCTATGGGATTGTAAACTGTGGCTTTTATGAGGGGGAACAGGCCAGATATGCGCTGGATATCCTGAAAAACTGGTGTGTTCGGGCCGGATGCCGTTGGAGTGGAGGCATTGGCGTGGGTGGAGGCGGTTCGCTTGCTGCGCTGGCTGAAATCCCGCCGGAACATGGGCCGATGGCCCCGGTTGGGCGGGCGCTTCATGCGGCTGCATCCCATATCCTGCGGCAGGAAGCGTTTGAAAATCAGTATTTGTCTGTTGGGATGCCGCGGCTGATGTACCGGATGGCTGCGCAGTTAGGCTGGCGGAAGCAGCTGCGGGCGAACGGCGGCAAACGATGTGATTTAGGAAAAAAATGGGAGCAAAATCGGCTTTAAGACGATCGCATGCAGGTTCTTCCAGCGGATAGGGCGCTGTTGAGCGGACGGGGTAAAACATCCGTCTTTTTCTTGCAATATCCGAGTGAATCCGATATAATATAGCTGTTCCGGGAAAACGGCTTTTACACAGCGGCCGGAGCATTATGGAAATATTCAGACAACACGGGCTGAAATGCCCGGGAGAGGACAGGACAATGCGTATCAAACTGACCAAACGGCAGCAGCAGAAATTGTTGGGACTTGCCGTGCTGGCGGCAGCGCTGGTGTTGAGCTGGCTGTTCCCCGGCTTGTTCGGGGAGGGGACGCCTCCGGCTGCGGCACAGGGGGGTGCTTCGGGGTCTGCACAGGATACTGTGAACAGTCTGGCAGACACTTCTGACCCGGCAGGAGGTGCCTTATATTTTATTGATGTGGGACAGGGGGATGCTTCACTCATTTGTTCCGGCGGGGAATATGTGTTGATTGACGGTGGTCCCGGCTCGGCAGAGGATGAGTTGGTTGCGTATCTGGAGATGCTTGGTATTGAGCGTTTTCGGGCGGTGATTGCAACGCATCCGCATGAGGATCATATTGGCGGGCTTGACCGGGTGCTTGAGCGATTCCCGGCAGACGCATTTTATATGCCTGACCGCGATGCAACGACTGTTTGTTTTGAAAGGATGCTGGATGCAGCGGAAGAGCAAGGGCTTGAGATCACCATACCGGAGCCGGGAGAAACGTTGTCTTTTGGGACGGCGGAGCTTGAATTCCTAAGCCCGGCCCCTGGCAGTAATTATGAGGATACGAATGATTATTCTATTGTGACGCGGCTGACGATGGACGGCTTGACGGCGCTTTTCATGGGTGATGCAGAGAAACCGGTGGAACGCGAGCTGCTGCAAAGCCGTTTTCCGTTGGATTGTGACGTGATTAAGCTGGGGCATCATGGCAGCAGCACTTCTTCTGCGGAGGACTTCCTGCGTGCGGTATCGCCGGATACGGCGATTATTTCCTGCGCGAAGGAAAACGACTATGGCCACCCACACCGAGAGACCATACAGACGCTGAAGGAACTGGGAATCGACTGGCTGTGCACATATGATAATACGGTGATTATAACACCGCCGGGGGCAGCGGCATGACCGGTATTATAGACCGCATTGAGGAAGGCTTTGCCGTGGTCGAATTGCCGGAGGGCATGGTAAATATTCCGCTTGCCGGGTCGCCGGACGGGCTGCGGGAAGGTCTGGTTGTTGTCGTTGAAGCAGGAAAGATCATTGCTGTTGACGAGGCGGAGTCCGCCCGCCGTGCCGCAGCAATGCGCAGCCGCTTTGCGCGTCTGAAACGCCGGAAACAGAAGGAATGAAAATGCACTCGTGCGTGCTGGAAAATACCGTTTTGTTCGCCTGCGCGGCGGGCGGTCTTCCGCAGACAGCGCCAGAGGGACTTGTCCCTCTGGACTCCCTTTCATCGCCTGCGGGCGGGACGAAGGAGGGACCAAAGCAAATCCTTGTGCACACGAATATAAAAATTAGAAACTGATAAAGAAAAGGATGAACCAAAATGCAAAAAAACCCTTTTGTAACACTTGAACAGGTGCAGGAGATTGCAAAAACCTATCCAACACCTTTCCATATTTATGATGAGAAGGGCATTCGTGAAAATGCCCGCCGGGTCCGGGAAGCGTTTGCGTGGAACCCTGATTTTAAGGAATACTTTGCAGTGAAAGCGGCTCCAACGCCCCGGCTGCTCCAGATCCTGAAAGAGGAGGGCTTTGGTGCGGATTGTTCAAGCTATACGGAACTGCTGATGAGTAAGGCGGTTGGCATTACCGGGCAGGATATTATGTTTTCTTCCAATGTAACGCCTGCGGAAGATTTTAAGCTGGCGGCGGAGCTGGGCGCGATTATTAACTTTGATGATATCACGCATATAGATTTTTATGGACAGCTTGCGGCATTTCCAGAGCTGATGTCCTGCCGTTTCAATCCGGGCGGAGAATTTGTGCTGGGCAATTCGATTATGGATACGCCGCAGGAGGCGAAATATGGCATGACACGTCCGCAGCTGACGGAGGCATTTCGCAAGCTGATGGACAAGGGCGTAAAGCGGTTTGGGCTTCATGCTTTTCTGGCATCAAATACGGTTGAAAATGGATATTATCCTGAGCTTGCCCGTATTTTGTTCCGGACTGCGGTCGAGCTGCATGAAGAGACCGGCGCAGAGATTGCGTTTGTTAATTTGTCTGGCGGTGTAGGCATTCCGTACCGGCCTGACCAGCAGCCGAGTGATATTATGGTAATCGGCGAAGGTGTAAAAAGGGCTTATGAGGAAGTAATTATTCCAGCGGGCATGGAGCAAATGGCAGTGTATACGGAGATGGGACGTTTCATCACAGGCCCTTATGGGATGCTGATTACGCAGTGCACGCACCAGAAGCACACGCACAAGGAATATATTGGGTGTGATGCTTGTGCGGCGAACCTGATGCGTCCTGCCATGTACGGAGCCTATCATCACATCACGGTGCTTGGCAAAGAGGGCGCACCCTGTGAGCATTTATACGATGTAACCGGCGGGCTGTGTGAAAACAACGACAAGTTTGCGGTGGACCGTCTGCTGCCGGAAATCAAGATTGGCGATTATCTTGCCATTCACGACACCGGTGCACACGGCTTTGCAATGGGCTATAATTACAATGGAAAGCTGCGTTCTGCCGAGCTGCTTTTGTGTGAAGACGGGACAGTGGAGCTGATCCGCCGCGCAGAAACGCCGGAAGACTATTTTGCGACGTTTGATTTTACCGGCCTGTTTCGGAAATAGGCCGCCCCTCGCCGGGGAGGCCGCCTACGCGGCGAGCAGCAGGGCGCTGCCCTGCACCCGTGCCTATGCGGCAGGCACCAGAGGGCGCTGCCCTCTGGGCTCCCGCTGGGGCTTTCGCCCCAGACCCCGAGATGCTTCGCATCTCCCTTCGCCTGCGGGCGGGACGGGGGCTTTGGGTGCGGTTATGGTTTTTCGTGCAGTGCCAGACGGCCCGCCAAAAGGAAGGCGGGCCGTCTGTTTTTGGGTTGAGCATTGGAAGATACTGCTATTTTATCTGTCTAAAAAGAGAGTTCTGTGTATTGATAAAAAGAAGCTGTATCAGATTGACCGATAGCATCGCTATGTGTATCGCAGAATCACTCCCCCGTCCCGCCCGCAGGCGATGGAAGGGAGTCCAGAGGGACGAGTCCCTCTGGCGCTGTCCGCGCAGGACAGCTCGCCGCGTAGGCGAAACAAATGGAGCACATCAGTATTTACGAGTAAAACCCCGCAGCCGCCAGTAAATTGGGCAGCTGCGGGGTTTTCTTCACTAAAGGAAGGTTAGCGGTTCAACAGTGCTGCGCCAATCAACCCGGCATCATTGCCGAGTGTCGCAATTACGATAGGCGTTGTCTTGTCGCCGACCTTGAACTGCTCAGCTGCGGTTTTTTCCTTTACTGGGATCAACAGCTTTTCACCATAGCCGGATACGCCGCCACCCAATACAATGCAGTCGGGCTGGAGAATGTTAATCAGGCTCGCAAGGCCGCAGGCCAGATAGTCGCAGTATTTGTCAAATATACGGTCAGCCAATGCGTCGCCTGCGTCACGCGCATCACAAATATCCTTTGCGGTGATTTTGCCTTGCTTTTCCTGCGTGTCACGCAGGCTGCTTTCTTCTGCCGTGCCGTTTATTGCTTCCGTCGCCATACGGATCATGGCGGTCGCTGCACAGTAACGCTCCAGACAGCCGCGACGGCCGCAGTTGCACTGCTCGCCATCCTTGACAATTACCATGTGGCCAATTTCCCCGGCAATATTATTGCTGCCGGTGTACAGCTTGCCGCCAATTACAAGACCGCCGCCAACACCTGTACCCAGTGTAACCATCACTACATTCTGTGCGCCGCGGCCTGCACCCTGTGCAGCTTCGCCAAGGGCAGCACAGTTGCCGTCATTATCAATATAAACAGGTACGTCAAATTCGGGCTTGAAAGCATCCGCAAAGCAGACATTTTTCATTTGAAGGTTGGTTGCAAATTCAAACGTGCACGTTTCCTTTACAATGGACCCCGGTACGCCAAGGCCTATGCTGGTAACATGCTTATAAGATGTGCCGCGGTTGTCACATACCTTTTTTGCCAGCGCTTTCATATCGGCTTTTACACCCTCCGGGTCGCCGACTTTGGTCGGTACGGACAATTTCGTTACGATTTCTCCGCTTTCCTGGCAGAGTGCTACCACCAGATTTGTGCCGCCAAGGTCAATTCCGATTTTCATTTGTTTGTCCTCCTTATAATCGTCTGTTTTTCGTAGGCTGCTGCGTTTGCCGGCTGCTCCTTTTTCACCCCTCCGGGAAAAGCTCCAGCCCACGGATTTTACGGAAATATGCGGCCAGCCGCTCCCGGCTGGAGTTAATCACCAGTTCCTCCGGTATACCGGCTTCCTCAACCAGTGCCAGCGCATTGTCAAATCTGCCAACCTGATTGCTAATATGCGCATCACTGGAAACTACGATTGGAACCTCGTATTTTTTGCATAGGCGGGCGATTTCCAGGCAGTTTTCCTGACAGCCGCGACGCACGTTGATCGAGTTATTGTTGATCTCTACGATTTTTCCAAATTCATTGCAGCGGGATATAATACGCTCGTAATCAAATTTGAATGCCGGGGTACCGGGATGCCCGAGTGTCGTTATAAACGGGTCGCGCAGTACGCCCTCCATTGCGATGGTGTGCGCCTCGTAGGTGGCGGGCTTATAAATCGGCTCATGGAACGACGCAATGATATATTCAAGCTCTTTATAGTATTTGTATTCGATCTGGTCAATCGCACCCATTGGCGGCAGGATATTACATTCTATGCCGCGAATAACGACAACGCCGTCAATGACCCTCGGGAAAATATTCTGGTTTGCGAAATGCCATTGGTGCGCGCCGTCGTCCATCGCAGGGCCGTGGTTCGTGATTGCGATGGCCAGCATTCCCGTTTCCTTTGCCGCGTGTATCATCTCGGACATAGTCGAATATGCGTGAGAGGAAACGTTTGTGTGCGTGTGTAAATCTGCTACAATCTGCATGGATGGCTGATGCTCCTTTGTCGTTGATTGAAGCGCTGCCCGGCAGCAGACGGTGTGCCGGGGGCGCGGATAAGGGTTATACTTATGTGCAGAAAGGTTTGTCGTATCTTGCTCCCCCGTCCCGCCCGCAGGCGATGAAAGGGAGTCCAGAGGGACAAGTCCCTCTGGCGCTGTCCGCGTAGGACCGCCCGCCGCGCAGGCGGACCAAACGGCAGGCTCCCCGTCAGCCGCCGAAGGATTTCAGCATACGCTCCTGAAGCTCCTGCGCGGCGTTAAAGCCCATTTTCTTATGGCGGTTATTCATAGCGGCAACCTCGATAATGACAGCAAGGTTGCGGCCCGGTTTGACCGGGATCGTCAGGGAAGGAACAGCGATATCAAGAATACTTGTGGTTTGGCCGTCCAGGCCGAGACGGTCATACATCTTGCCGTCTTCCCACGCTTCCAGATTGATGACCAGCTCAATTTTTTCGGTCAGCTTGACCGCGCCCATACCAAAGATACGGCGTACATCAATTACACCGATGCCGCGCAGTTCAATGAAATGGCGGATGACTTCGGGCGCTGTGCCGACCAGCGTCTTGTCTGAAACACGTTTGATTTCAACAGCATCGTCCGCAATCAGACGATGGCCGCGTTTGACAAGCTCAATCGCGGTTTCCGATTTGCCAACGCCGGAGTCGCCCAGCAGCAGCACACCTTCGCCATAGATTTCGACCAGCACGCCGTGAAGCTGTATCATCGGTGCAAGCGAAACCTTGAGCGAGGCAATAATCGCACTCATAATGGTAGAGGTAAATTCATTTGTACGGAAAATGGGGGTGTTATGCTTTTCTGCTGCCGCAAGGCATTCTGGATAAACGTCAATATTCCGTGAAATGATCAGCGCAGGGATTCCGGTCGAAAACAGCTTTTCAAACGCGGCCAGGCGCTGTTCCGGGCTGAACTGTCCAACATAGGTGGTTTCTACTTTGCCAATGATTTGAAGCCGGTTCGGGTCGAAAAAATCAAAATAGCCTGCCATTTGCAGCGCAGGACGGTTGACGTCGTCCTTTGTAATCTCTATTTTTTCAAAATTTTCGGGGGCATATACGACTTCCAGGCCGAATTCCTGCACCAGGCTGCCCAGCTGCACGCCAAATTCCTTTAACTTCATGGGGTCTCCTCCTGCTTACCACTAAATATGTCTCTATTATAAACGAATTCCTTCGGTATTTCAATCCTTATGTTCTACATTTTGACTAAAATATATCCTGTCATCTTTTTTGAAAGATTATGCTTGATTTTTTCGTAGAAATATGGTAAGATAGTATCCGTAACGTTGGAGTAAGGAGGTGCAGGAAAATGGCAAAGTGCGATATTTGCGGCAAGGGTGTCAGCTTCGGGATTAAGGTCTCCCACTCCCATCGTCGTTCCAACCGGACATGGAAGGCAAACGTCCGCCGTGTCAAGGCCGTAGTCGATGGTACTCCGTGCCATGTCAACGTTTGTACTCGGTGCCTCCGTTCCGGCAAGGTTACCCGTGCGATCTGAGTTTCTTTTGTTTGACCAGAGATTTCTGGGAACTTAGAAATCAATCGTGTACAGATAATCTGACCCGCCATGTATCCGCCTGTGATGCATGGCGTTTTTTATGCGGCAAAACAGAGAAGCACCGCTCAATGACAGAAAGGCCAGTGCAGCAATGGGGCTGCGCCGGCCTTTTCATGCATCCCTGAATCCTGACTGCCTGCTCTCCGGCATACAGGGAACCAGACTGTCAGTTCTGTTTCCGAACAATGCTGTAATCGTCTCCCGGCTGGAAAAACGGGCAGGTTTTGGCCTGCAAGACGCGCAGGAATTCATCTTCATCCAGCATCAGCGTACAAGCATACTCGTCGTACTCGTCATCAAAAACGCCGTTGCGGCAGGATTCACAAGTGTTATCCATCAGTTGAAATACACCAACTCTTCCTCGGGCTTTTCGGCGGGCTCTATACGCACAGCATAGAGAACCGGGCCGTCGCCGCGGTACTGCGGATAATATTCTACTGCCACCTCAGCGGTAACAGTTACCCATGATTCCTGCTGGAGGCTCCGTGCCGTCTTGGAACGGCAGATAAATCCGATGAATGTGATATCATCCGCACAACAGACCATGCCGAACCGGCCAGGAACAAACTCATCCTCCGGGAAGTTTTTCCCGCGGAAAACCATGCCTTTGATTTTTACCGTCTTTCCCTCGTATTTGGCCGGATCGTTCATTGCGTCCATATACCAGAGGCCGTAATCCAGGTCGGAGATCTCAATAACCGGCGCATCCATATCAAATGGAGGCGGCATCCCTTCCGCGTAATCCTCTGAATTGCCGTTGTTATCCTCCAGGAAAATCGTTGCGCGAGGGTTCATCGCCCGAATGTTTTTCGAGCGGATAAATTCTTTTGTCGCATCGGTGCAGCGGTTAAATACCACCAGGTCTGCAAAGCCAATATGCGCCAGCATTTTTGCACCCATATTATTGACATACATTTCAAAAGTTTCCGCATTGACCGAATTGACCACCTGATAAAGCTGCCATTCCTTCGGGAAAGCTACATCAAGCGTGTCAGTTGACCACATACCGTTATACTCAATCAGCACACGGTCGGGGCGATGCTGCCGGGTGAGCAGCTGGCAGTAGGTGCGGGTAAGGTCCGTTTCATCCTCAATCGTAATAGCTACAGTATTGAACCGTTTCAGAAATACTTCGTCCAGCTCTTCAATGCCCTGCTCGCAGAGCAGGAGCAGCGTTTTTTCATCCTGTGTGAAGTTTTCATCCGAAAGGATCTCGCGGATAAACGAGGTCTTTCCGCCCTCTAAAAAGCCTGTAAACAGGTAAACCGGAATTTCCATGCATTACACCCCAAACAGCTCAGAGAGGCGATCCTCATCCAGCTCAGCGCCGATTACACAGAGACGGCCCGTATAGTCTGCGCTGCCCCTGCGGATTTCAGGTGCGCCGGGAACGTAGTCGAAATGCAGCCAGCTGCCGTCAGCAGCAGGAACAATGCCCTTTGCGCGGAGTACCGTGCCAAGGGTGATATCTCCAAGCCCGGTGAGTGCCGCAGAGAGTTCAGCTTCGGTGAATTTTTTCGGCGTTTCGCGTCCCCAGCTCTGGAATACATCGTCTGCATGATGATGGTGATGATGATCGTGACAGCCACAGCCACAGTGTTCGCCGTGGTCGTGATGATGTTCGTAGTCATGGTCATGATGGTGTTCATGATCGTGATGGTGTTCATGATCGTGATGATGTTCATGCTCGTGGTCATGGTGGTGTTCGTGACCATGATGATGCTCATGGTCATGATGGTGTTCGTGTTCATGATGCGCGTGTTCAGCCTCAATCTCCTGGAGCAGTTCAGATGCCAATGAGTGGCTTTCCGACATGGTTTCGAGCAGCTGTGCGCCGGACAGTTCATCCCATGGCGTAGTGACGATACGTGCATTTGCATTGTGTCCGCGAAGAAGGGAGACACATTCTTCCAGCTTGTCCGCCTTCATGTTCTGGGTACGGCTCAGAATCACCGCACCTGCGTGCTCAATCTGATTATTAAAAAACTCGCCGAAGTTTTTCATATACATTTTAGCCTTGGCGGCATCTGCGACCGTCACGAATGCATCCAACTCGACCGGCTGATGTTCGGCAACGCCCTGTACAGCATGGATAACATCCGAGAGTTTACCAACCCCAGAAGGTTCGATTAAAATACGGTCAGGATGATAGGTTGTAATGACTTCTTCAAGCGCTTTACCGAAGTCCCCGACCAATGAACAGCAGATACAACCGGAATTCATTTCGGTAATCTGAATACCGGCTTCTTTCAGAAAGCCACCGTCAATCCCGATTTCTCCGAATTCGTTTTCGATCAGTACGACCTGTTCACCCTTGAGTGCTTCTTCAAGCAGTTTTTTAATCAGGGTCGTTTTTCCTGCCCCGAGGAAACCGGAAATAATATCAATTTTCGTCATTGAAAACACTTCTTTCTATCACACTTTGCCCTGTGTAAAATTTTCCTTACCTAATAATATACCCATTTGGCGCAAAAAATACAAGCTCCAATCTGCCGAAAATGAGAAGGGTTCTCAAATTTTTCTCGGTCAGTTTTTCGTATTTGCCGCCATAGTCCGCCTGGACAGCGAAATGCGTCCCTCTACATATGAAACAAAAAGAGACAGCACGGTAAAATCAGCCGCACTGTCCTTTTCCTTTATTACGGATTATACAGTATAAAGTTTAATGGATTCATAAACCTGATAGACCTTTTTCAGAGAGGCCATTTCGGTGCCAGGGAGGCGGGCACAAGCGCGGCCCGTTGCCACGGTATATTTAGCAAGCTCGTAGAAATCAAGGCCCTTGGCGAGTGAATTTGCAATCGCACCGACCATAGCGTCACCAGTGCCGATGGACCCGCAATCTTCGATCTTGGGGTCAGAATTGACATACAGCGCTTCATGATGCAGTTTAGAAACGAAAACAGAGCCTTCATGTGCCATTGACACACAAACGGACTGTGCACCGGCATCCAGCATCTGGCGGGCGCGGAGGACGGAGGCCTCTGGGTCGGTCGTGGGCTGTTCGCCGACAAACTCTGCCAGCTCGAACAGGCTGGGCTTTACAAAGTCCGGCTCGAATGCGAGCGCTTCACGCAGAATATCTCCCGCTGCATCAATGACGAGATGGCAATTCGCCTTTTTGATTGTCTTAAGGAGCTTACGGTAATGTGCCATCGGGAACTGCGGGGGAAGGGAACCTGTAACAACAAAGATATTCCGGTCGTCAAGATAGCTCTCTAACTTCTCGACCAAGCGGAGGAAATCATGGTCAGAAATCTGGGGGCCGGGCTCATTGAATTCGGTGTGCTGGCCCTTGGGATCAATAATCTGGATATTGACACGCGTCTGCCCGGCTACATCTACGAAATCATGCATAATATTCATAGAGGTCATCATGTCTTTCAGGATGCGTCCGTTTTGTCCGGCACAGAAGCCAATCGCGACGCTGTCACCGCCCAGCGCATTGATTGCCCGGGTAACCGTGATGCCTTTGCCGCCCGGTTCACGCACGCTTTCCTTGGTGCGGTTGAGGTGGTTCAGGTTGACTTGATGATCGAGCCGCATACGGCGGTCAATCGCAGGATTTAAGGTTATCGTGATGATCATGTCTGCCCTCCGTCAGTAACATTTTTTCTTTATCTTTATTTTACCGCACAAAGGGCGTGATTGTAAATTATAATTTCCGAATTAGCGCTGACTTTAGGAAAAGCTACAAAAAAGGGCATATATTTTTTGTGCGGATTGTGCTATTAGGCAAGGCAAAAATCAACCTGCTTTCTATTTAAAGTGAAAATTTTCGGTCGACATAATCCGGCCATCCTGAAGGAGCGCTTCCTAGATTCTCCGCTCAATCTGGAGGCTGTCTCTATATGATTCACGTAAATCATAAGAGACAGCCCTTCTTAGTGCGCCCGGCATAGGCAACAGCTAGCGTATTGACTCGTTGATATTTATACTGCACGCTGAAAACATTTACAGTAATTCAAGCTATAGTTTTTCTGCCCATACCTGAAATGGAAAAGGAGATTTCTCCGATTGGTGTAAGGCTGAAGAATAGCTGGACGCCCCTGCCCATGAGCTTGTCGATTTTGGGCTTGTTTTTTCCGTCTGTGCTGCTAATGATAGAATCTATTTCTTGTTTGAAAGCGCTAAAGTCGGTGTAATATTTTTGAGGAAAGTCTGCTCTTGACAAATTTCCAAAGACGTTCTATCAGATTGAGATTTGGGCTATATGGCGGTATGTATTTGAGATGAATGCCTAATTGACCAGCGAGTTCGCGCACTGCCTGGCATTTCTGGTATCTCGCGTTATCAAGCACCAGATGGACTTCTTTCTCCGCGTATTCGGCTGCAATCTTACGCAGCATGTCGCACACTTCCGTGGCCGTTATATAGCTGTCATTTGTAACGGCTAGGGCGTGTTGAATAATGCATAAAGTTGTTATAAAATGATATAGAGTAACAACAGCAGGAGGAAATTTAGGATGCAGCGACACGATGTAGCGGTTATCCAGCGAGGAGACTTGACAGATGAACAGTGGGAGCGTATACGTTCCTACTTTACGGGTAGCAAAAAGGGGCGGCCATTCAACGATGTGCGTCAAACAGTGAATGGGGTTTTATGGATTCTTCGCACAGGAGCACCATGGAGAGATCTGCCCACCATCTATGGTGAATGGAACGCTGTCTACAAAAATTATAGCAAATGGGAATCTACGGGGGTTTTTGAGACGCTTTTCAAAAAACTTTCGGAAAACGCTGATATGCAGGACGTCAGTATAGATAGTTCCTGCTGTAAAGCGCATCAGCACAGCGCTGGTGCGAAAAAAAGGGGCCCAATACAGCCGTAAACGAGCATATCGGGATGACTCGAGGTGGACGTAACACAAAAATCCATGCGATTGTAGATGGATTGGGGGGTGTGAAAAATAAATTGTGTAAATGGAAATATCGTATAAGGTAAGGAACTGTGCATAAATTATTAAGTCATTTAAGTGGGATGATAGTATAGTTCC
>CAJUSB010000060.1 GCA_910589115.1 uncultured Clostridia bacterium
GTACGGTTCTTAGGGGAGGGCTGGGCAGTAATGTCCATTCCTTACCCGACCAAATACTATGTTTTGACACTGCGATTGACGCAGAAAAATTCTGTAAAGAAAAGTCTGCTTTGTTCTTGATTCTCCCGGAAGAAGATCAAACGAAGTATTTTATGGTTAGTCTTATAATACAGAATTTATACCGGGAAATCCTGACAATTGCAGATGAATACGACGGCAGACTTCCGAACCGCGCGGTATTCTTTGCAGACGAGCTTGGAACCTGTCCGCCGATTCAATCTCTGGAACTGATGTTTTCGGCATCACGTTCACGCGGGTTGATGCTTGTACCTATTGCCTGGATCCGTGAAATTCATTGGGGAATCGTATACTTATTTCGCACTGTTTTGTTCTGAAATTCAGCTTATAACCGTTGGATAATCGTTTATTGCGTTCTGATAATTCGGAGTTCCCAGTGAGAAAGCTCCAGAATTTTTTCACCCAACGGGTGAAGAAATTCAAGATGGATCCTGCTGTAAAATCCGAACTCAAGCCGGACAATACCGCACAATTAAGCTGTTTCAAGGAGGATTTTCGAACAAATGAAAGATGAAATCGTAAATGCCTTCCTTTTGAGTTTCACGGATTCAGGTATTGTACAAAGCATTACCGGCCAGCTTCAAAAGAATTATGGCAAAGAGGGTTCGGAAGTCATTGTGGACAACTGTCAGGTGAATATTTTCGGAGGATTTGCACCAGCGTCTCAGACGGCTGTAGAACTATCAAAAGCATTAGGAAGTCGTACCGTTATGAGTGGCTCTATCAGCAAAGGCAAAAACGATCCGACGCAGTCATTGCAAATGATTGAGCGTCCGTTAATGACACCTGATGAACTGAAAACCATGCCAAAGGGCGGCTTTATTGTGATGAAAACCGGCGTACATCCAATGCAAGTGCAGCTGCGCCTGTTTCTCGACTGGGGCATTCGCTTCAAACAACCGTATGAGGTTCCGGAGAAAGCGCAGCGTAAAGTCGCCTACGCCAACAAGGACGAGCTGGAAGCCGCCATTTTGAAGAAGCATCCGGCTCCCGTTCCAAGCCGTCCAGAGCGATCACAGCCGCCGTTTCGGGAGGAACGCGCTCCTTTGCCGCGTAGGCCGATGTTCAGAGAAAGGCCGGGTGACGATTGATAGACTATTACAATTCCATCCACAATTCCGGTCTGGGACACCGAGCGGTTGCGGTCTACCGCTGTCTGCAAGATCATGCCGACGCGGAAGGGCGCTGCTGGCTTGCAATGAACACGATCGCTGCGGAACTGCACCTTTCCCGCGCAACCATCAAGCGTGCGCTTGACGATCTGTGCCGTGAAGGGTTCATCCTCAAAGAACACCGATGGCGGGAAAACGGCAGTTTATCTTCCAACCTGTATCGTATTTTATAATTTTAAAAAGCAGACTGCCATCCGCCAGGAGGGCAGTCTATCGACTTGCTGATACAGGGGATGGGGCATAACGCCCCCTCCAGAAGATAAACTCTAAAAATATTTCAGCACAGAAAAGAAAAAGTAGTGTTCTATAGTCAAGACGTGATTTAAAGAGGAACTTTCTGCAATCAATACGGATATCCTCAAAAGATGTTGGCTGAAAGACAAAGGTGAATTGGACTTAGCAGCATGCAGAGGCTGGACATACGGAAGGGCTGCGAGCATATGACATTTTTGAATTCAGGATTTCGATGCAAGGAATTTGACATTTCCAGCACACTCCTGATATATTTGGGCATAGTTTTAGTATAAAATGAGTCATATCACCAATAACATCACCGATATGGACAGGAGGGGATTTCATGAAGGGGGCATTCCTGCCGGACAGCCGTTTCATGCGTTTTTTGACAAAAGTATGCGATTTACTGCTGCTGAACATACTTACTGTATTTCTGAGCCTGACCGTGATAGCTGCTGGTACAGCCATTATTTCTCTCTACACAGCAGTCATTAAAATGATGCAGGAGGAGGACAGCGAACCCGTCAGCTGTTTCCTTCACGCACTGAGAGAGAATTTTTCTCTGTCTGTACCGGCAGCGCCGCTGCTTTTTGCGGACATACTGCTGCTTGCGCTGCTGCGCTATGCACTCACAGCGGAAACGCTGGTCTTTTCACCGGCAGCGTTTGTTTTTCTTGCGATTGCAGCCGCATTTCTTACTGCGCTGCTCAGTTATCTGTTCCCGCTGCTTGCGCGGTTTGAAAACACATTCCCCCGGCATCTTGCAAACGCGTGGCGGCTTGCCGCTGCAAATCTGCCGGTCACCTTCCTGCTGGTAACGGTGAACCTGCTCCCGCTGCTGCTTGCAGTGTTTCTCCCTGGGTTATTCCGGCTTCTGGCAGTGTTTTGGCTGATGATCGGCATTGCGGCAAGCGCCTATTTGAATTCGTTTTACCTGTGTCAAATTTTTGACAAACTGTCAAAGTAAAAGGAGGCCAGATCATGCAGAAAAGGCTTTCATATGAAGCATATCAGCTGATTTTTGAGGACGATTTTCACGGCCCTGAACTGGATCGAAACTGCTGGAACGTAGAGCTTCACGAGCCGGGATGGGTCAATGAAGAATGGCAGGAATACATTGACTCTCCTGACACAGTCTGCGTGCAGGACGGCAATTTAATCATTCGCCCGGTGAAAACGGCCCTTCCGGACGGAACCATTCACTATACTTCCGGGCGTATCTCGACACAGAATAAGCACGACTTTACATACGGCCTGTTTGAAGCCCGACTAAAGGTTCCGAAAGGCAAGGGATTTCTGCCCGCCTTCTGGCTGATGACCACGGACGAGGAGAAATATGGGCAGTGGCCTGTCTGCGGTGAAATTGACATTATGGAAATCTGGGGAAACCAAACAAAAACCAATTACGGCACGCTGCACTATGGCCTGCCCCATGAGCAGAACCAGGGAACCGTTACGCTGCGTGAGGGTGACTTTTCGGAGGAATACCACCGTTTCGCGGTCGAATGGGAACCAAGGCACATCCGCTGGTACGTGGACGGCGCGCTGTTTCATGAAGCGGAGCACTGGTTTTCCGCAGGTGCGGGAAGCGCCGCGCCGTATCCCGCTCCATTCAACCATGCTATGTATATCATCCTGAATCTTGCGGTCGGCGGAAATTGGGTCGGCTATCCGGATGAAACGACGGACTTTGAAAACGCCGTATTTGCGGTGGACTATGTCAGAGTATATCAGAGAACCGAACGGTAAAGGGAGGAACATGATGGAGACAATTCATTTTTTGGACGACAGCGGCGCCTTTACGCTTCAAAATCCAGAGGCATACAGCTGCCTGTATTTCCCGCTGGCGAGTGAAGCGGGGCTGAAAAGCGCAGTCACGCCGAACCTTGGGGGCGACTGCAAGCTGGACCAGGAAACCTTTCTGCTGGAGCCGGTCAGCTCGGAGAACCTGCACGCGAACCGCGGGACGCGGAATTTCTGGTGCGTTACGGAGCACGGCTGCTGGTCTGTAACCGGCGTTTCGGCAGAACAGGAAGCCTTGCGGTTCACCACAGAGCAAGACGAAAGCCGCCTGACCGCAGGGCTGATGTGGCAGACGGTGCAGCGGGATTCCAGTCGGTATGCGCTGCGCTCGGAAATCACCGCCTTTGTCCCTGCGCAGGAAAACGTCGAAATCCTGTACATACGGATCACCAATACCGATACCGCGCCGCAAAGCATCACCGGCATTGCCGCCGTCCCGATCTATGGAAGAAGCGCGGACAATCTTCGCGACCATCGGAACGTCACCTCTATGCTGCATCGCATCCGGACAACCGAACACGGCGTGCTGGTGAAACCGACCATGTCCTTTGACGAAAAGGGGCACAGGGAAAACCGCCGCACTTACTATGTGTTGGGTGCGTCCGGCAGCGGGACGGCCCCCAAAGCATTTTATCCTACCGTGGAACTGCTCATCGGCGAGGGGGGCAGCTTCCTGCATCCCCGCGCGGTGTATGAAGCGTCAGGGGGTGTTCCCGCAGGAACGGAGATCGACGGACGGGAAGCGGCCGGCGGCATTGTATTTCCGAAAACGACACTGGAAGCCGGGGAAACGGCAGAATATATCCTTCTGCTCGGCGTATCGGAGGAGGAATCGGAAATTGCCCGCCTGTATGCGGCCTATCACACCGGGGAACATGTGCGGACCGCGCTGGCAGCCACACAAGCCTATTGGCAGGAGCGCGTCAATGTCCGATATCACACCGGCAGCCCGGATTATGACCGCCTGCTGCGTTGGGTCAGCTTCCAGCCGCTGCTGCGGCGGCTGTATGGCTGCTCGTTCCTGCCGCACCACGATTATGGCCGCGGCGGACGGGGCTGGCGCGACCTTTGGCAGGACTGCCTGTCCCTGCTGCTGATGGACCCTTCCGGCGTCGGGGAAATGATAAAAGCAAACTTCGGCGGCGTGCGCGTGGACGGGACGAACGCTACGATTATCGGCGACGGATTGGGCAATTTCATCGCCGACCGCAACGGCATTGCCCGTGTTTGGATGGATCACGCGGTCTGGCCGCTGATGACGCTGAAGCTCTACATCGACCAGACCGGCGACCTCGAAATCCTGAACGCCGCCGCGCCCTATTTCAAAGACCCGCAGGCAATGCGCGGAACGGCAATCGACACGCAGTGGGACGAAAGCTATGGAAAGCAGCAGCGCACCGCGTCAGGGGCGCTTTACACCGGCACGATTTTAGAGCATTTGCTTGTTGAGCATCTTACCGCGTTTTATGAGGTTGGCGCACACAACATTCTCCGCCTGCGCGGCGCGGACTGGAACGACGCGCTGGACATGGCGGCGGAAAACGGGGAAAGCGTGGCGTTTAGCTGTGCGTATGCGGGGAACCTGCGCGATCTGGCGGCGCTGGCGAGGCTTTTGGCAGAACGACAGGAAACGGCGGAGCTGCTGGAAGAAATCCAGGAATTTATGACCGACCGCGCCCGCGCATATGAGGATATTGGGCAGAAACAGGCGGTTCTGGAACGCTACGCGCGGCGCTGCCTGCACGATATCAGCGGACGGACCGTGCGCGTCCCGCTCGCAGAACTGGCGGACGGCCTTGACGCGCGGGCGGACTGGCTGATGGAGCATATCCGAAAACAGGAATGGCTCGGCAACGAGGAAGAAGGCTGGTTTAACAGCTACTACGACAACCATCAGCGTCAGGTGGAGGGCGTCACGGAAAACGGCGTGCGGATGATGCTGACCGGGCAGGTGTTTGCTGTCATGAGCGGCACGGCGACCGACGCGCAGACCGCCGCCATCACCCGGAGCGCCGACCGTTATCTTTACCGGAAGGAGCTTGGCGGCTACCGGCTGAATACGGATTTCAAGGAGCTGAAATTCGATATGGGCCGAATGTTCGGTTTCGCCTACGGGGAAAAGGAGAACGGCGCGGTATTTTCTCATATGGCGGTCATGTACGCAAACGCCCTGTACCGCCGCGGCTTTGTCCGCGAAGGGTACCGCGCTTTGCAGTCGCTGGCCGACGCGGCGCTGGATTTCCCGACCGGCAAAATCTATCCCGGTATCCCGGAATATTTCAACGCGGACGGACGCGGGATGTACCATTACCTGACCGGCGCGGCCAGCTGGTACATGATGACCGTGATTACGGAGGCATTCGGCGTGCGCGGTGAAAACGGCGCCCTTACGATCTGTCCCAAGCTGGTGCGGGAGCAGTTTGACGCGTCGGGGACTGCGGCAATCGAGCTTCCCTTTGCCGGGAAACGGTTCCGTGTAACCTTTGCGAACCTGACCGGGAAGGATTTCGGCGAATATAAAGTTGAAAAGGCTTATTTGACCGGCACGGAGCCTTACCCCATGACACGACTTCCGGCAGAAAACGGCGCGGTGCGTCTGAACTGTGAAACGCTCTCCGCGCTGCCGGAAACAGGCAACAACATTCTGATAGAACTGATGTAAGGAAGGGAACGACCATGCAGTACGGATACTTTGACGACCAGGCGCGGGAATATGTGATCACCCGTCCGGACACCCCCGCGCCCTGGGCGAATTACCTTGGTTCGCCGGAGTACGGCGCGCTGATTTCCAACAACGCGGGCGGCTACAGCTTTGCCCGGTCGGGCGCGAATGGGCGCATCCTGCGTTATGTATTCAACCAGTTTGACCAGCCGGGACGGTACCTTTATCTTCGCGACAACGAGACGGGAGACTATTGGTCCGCGTCGTGGCAGCCGGTGGGGAAGGATTTGGAAGCCTATCGCAGCGAATGCCGCCATGGGACAGGATATACCAAAATGAGCGCCGATTACAGCGGCATCCACAGCGAAGCGGCATATTATGTACCGCTCGGCGGTTCCTATGAGGTATGGCGGCTGTCGGTGACAAACACCTCGGCGGCGCGGCGCGAGCTGACGCTGACCGGTTATGCGGAATTTACCAACAGCGGCAATTACGAGCAGGATCAGGTGAATTTGCAGTATTCCCAGTTTATCACCCGGACGCTGTTTGCCGGGAACCGGATTCGGCAGCAGATCCACGGCAATCTCGATACGCAGGACGGCGCGGTGGACCATAAGGTGGTCATTGAGCGGTTTCTGGGGCTGGCGGGCGCGGAGGTCTCCTCTTATTGCGGCGACCGCGCGGAATTCCTTGGCGCGTACCGGGGCTACGGGAACCCGCTTGGCGTAGAGCGCGGCGACCTCGGGAACACCCTGAACTACAACGGCAACGGCTGCGGCGCGCTGTCCGCCGTGCTGGCGCTGGAGCCGGGGGAAACCAAAACCGTGGCGTTCCTGCTGGGCGAAAAGTACGAAACGGAAAGCGCGGCGCTGCTGGATGCATACCGGGAGCCGGAAGCCGTTTGCGGCCGGGAGCTGGAAGCGCTGGCCGATTACTGGCATGAAAAGCTCTCCCATTTTCAGGTGAAAACGCCGTGCCCGGAATTTGATACCATGATCAACACCTGGAACGCGTATAACAGCTTCATTACCTTCACCTGGTCGCGCGCCGCGTCTTTTATTTACTGCGGCCTGCGCAACGGCTACGGCTACCGGGATACCGTGCAGGATATTCAGGGAATCATCCACCTTGCCCCGGAAGAAGCTGCGGAAAAGCTGCGGTTCATGCTTTCGGCGCAGGTGGAGCACGGCGGCGGCCTGCCGCTGGTCAAATTCACGCACAATCCCGGTCACGAGGACACACCGGAGGATGCCTCTTATGTGCAGGAAACCGGACACCCGGCCTATCGAGCGGACGATGCGCTTTGGCTGTTCCCGACGGTCTATAAGTACATCGCGGAAACCGGAAATACGGCATTCCTGGATGAGGTAATTCCTTTTGCGAACCATGGGAAGGCTACCGTCTATGAACACCTCAAACGCGCCCTTGATTTTTCCATCCGGCATATGGGGCCGCACGGGATGCCTGCCGGGCTGTTCGCCGACTGGAACGACTGCCTGCGGCTTGGCGCGGACGGGGAATCCTCCTTCGTCGCGTTCCAGTTCTATTATGCGTTTACCATCCTTAAGGAGTTTGCGAAATGTCAGAAGGATGCCGCGTACCTGGCATGGCTGATGCGCGAGCAGTCCGCCCTCCGGGAGAAGCTGAACGCGCTTTGCTGGGACGGCGACCGCTTTATCCGCGGCTTTACCGAACACGGGGAAACCATCGGCGAGCACACCGCGCCGGAGGCCAGCCTGTGGCTGAATCCGCAGAGCTGGGCGGTTATCAGCGGCCTTGCCGACGCGGAACAGGCCGAGCGGGCCATGGGCAGCGTGTATGAACACCTGAACACTCCCTATGGCGCGATCCTGATGGACCCGCCATACCATGCGCACAGCTTCGACGGGGCGCTGGCGGTCATTTACAACGCGGGCGTGAAAGAAAACGCGGGGGTCTTCTCCCAGTCACAGGGCTGGCTGATCCTGGCGGAAGCGCTGCTGGGGCATGGCGAACGGGCGTTTACCTACTTCAAAGAGAACGCACCCTCCATGCAAAACGACCGCGCCGAAATCCGCAAAATCGAACCTTACTGCTACGGGCAGTTCACCGAAGGAAAAGCCAGCCCACACGCGGGACGTTCCCATGTGCACTGGCTGACGGGAACGGCGTCCACGGTGATGGTCGGCTGTGTCGAGGGGATTCTCGGTATGCGTCCCGACCTTCACGGCATTAAAATTGCGCCCTCCATCCCAAAGGAGTGGAAGACGCTCGAAATCTGGAAGGATTTCCGTGGGAAAAAGCTGCACATCGTCGTAGAGAACCCGGACGGCAGGGAAACGGGCTGTCATAGGTTCCTTGTCAACGGGAAGGAAATCCCCGGAACTTATGTCCCAGAGGAGCTGCTGACCGACGTCACGGAAATCGCTATGCGTATCTAAGGAACTGCTCAAAAATAACTTGCGACCATCGCCTGCATCTTCTTCCGCCATACTTCGTTGCTTTTCTTTGACAGGCGAAAGAATCTGCGGTGCGCTTGTCACAATTTATTTCTTCACAGTTCCTAACCCGCCGGTTCGGAAACCGATTCCATACAGAAACCCACCCGCCCCGCCGTCCTTTTGGCGGGGCGGGTCCACTGTATTCACGGTGATTGAGCGCCAAAGCCCCCGTCCCGCCCGCAGGCGCGAGAGGGATTCCAAAGGGACGCGTCCCTTTGGCGCTCGCCGCGCAGGCGCGCCCGCCGCGTAGGCGTGCCACCTATGGGGTCTCCGCGGATTCCCGGTTGACGTTCCAGTTGTTCATATAATTTTTGTCCCGATAGGCCTTGGGCGTCATGCCGGTCTGGCTGCGGAACTGCTGGATAAAATGGCTCTGCGAAGCGTAGGACAGCGTTGCCGCGATATCCGCGAGGTCGGAATTGCTGAACCGCAGCAGGTTCTTTGCCATGTCAACCTTGCGCTGGCGTATGTATTCGCTGACCGCAACGCCCGTTTCCTGCTTGAAAATCCGGGACAGATGGGAAGGCGAAATGCAAATCGCGTCCGCAAGGTCGTTGATGGTAATCCGTTCCTGGATATGTACGTAAATATAGTCGATCGCCTCGGAAACCTGCTTGGAAGCAGCTACATCCCGGATGCGCCTTCGCATTCGCCCGGCGAAATCCAGCGCCATCTGGTCGTGGACAAATACGATCTCGGCCATTTGCGTGCAGCGGTCCATCTTTTGGATGTAGGCGTCGCTCAGCCCAAAGGCTTCTTCGACCGGCATCCCGCCTTCCATGCAAAACCGGGTGATCAGCGCCGCGGTTACCACAAAATGATACCGCATGTTGGTGACCGGATTTTCGGAAAGCCGCCCTACCCCCTCTGTGTTTTCAAAAGCGCCGCGTGCACAGTTTTCCTGTACAGCATCGATATTTCCGGCCGCGACCGCACGGTAGAACAGAAATTCTTCCCCCGGTTCACGGTGGCAGGCAGGTTCCCGCTCCTCGTCAATTTCAATGGGTTTCCAACCCTGAAAATTTCCCATAACAGCACCCTGTGTCAGATTTTATGTTTTCACTGTAGCATGAATCTGCTATTTTGTCAAGCATAGAAACCGGCTTTAAATCCGGTTGACAGGAGAGCTTTTTGTAGTACCCTCTAAAACCTGGCATGGATTTGATATTTGTTTGTTGGATTTTGTATACATAACCCGGCTGCTGCTTTATAATAAGAGACAACATACAGCAGAAACGCTGTAGCAAATTCAAAACAGGAGGCGTCAAAGATGATGAAGAAAAAGTTATTGAGCGCTTTGCTCGCGGGGGTCATGCTTTCCGGGATGCTCAGCGGCTGCGGCGGCGGGGACAGCGGGGGTTCCGGCGGGGAAACAGCGGAGGAAGGCAAGGTCGTCAACATCTACGTCTGGAATAACGAGTTTCAGCGGAAGTTCAACGCCTACTACCCCAGCGTCAGCAAGACCTCGAACGACCTGTCCGTGACCTATCTGGAGGATGGTACAGAGGTGCATTGGATCATCAACCCGAACCAGGACGGCGTATACCAGCAGAAACTGGATGAGGCCCTGATTAAGCAAAGCAGCGCTTCGGCGGATGAAAAGGTCGACCTCTTCCTGGCGGAAGCCGACTACATCATGAAATATACCGACCCGGACGTCGGCGCGGCGGCCCCGATCTCTTCGCTGGGGATCACCGACGCGGATATCGCGAACCAGTACAAGTACACCCTTCAGGCGGCGACCGGCGCGGACGGCGAGATCCGCGGCCTGAGCTATCAGGCAACGCCGGGCATGTTCGTATACCGCCGCTCGATCGCGCAGGCGGTGCTTGGCACGGACGACCCGGATACCGTAAACGAAGCGGTTTCCGACTGGGACAAGTTTGACGCGACTGCTGAAAAGATGAAGGCAGCGGGCTATTACATGGTTTCATCGCGCGCGGATACCTACCGTGTATTTTCCAACAATGTATCGACACCCTGTGTGGATGGAAACGCCGCTGTGGTGGACCCCAACATTATGAAGTGGGTAGAGCAGTCCCGGAAATATACGGACGAGGGCCTGAACCATAAGGTTGGCGGCCAGTGGATTGACGAATGGAACCAGGATATGGGCGCAAACAGCAAGGTCTTTGGATTCTTCCTTCCGGCGTGGGGCCTTGGCGTGTGCATCCAGCCGAACGTCGAGGGCACCGACGCGGACGATGACTGGGCAGCCTGCTCCGGCCCGCAGCCCTTCTACTGGGGCGGCACTTGGCTGCTTGCGGCTGAGGGCACCGATAACCCGGAGCATGTCAAGGACATTATGCTGCAAATGACCACCAATCGTGAAATCCTTCGCGCGATTACGGTTGAGGACAACGACATGACCAACGACCAGCCGCTGATGGAAGAGCTGGCGGAGGACCCGAGCTTCTCTTCCCCTCTGCTCGGCGGGCAGAACCATATTGCCGTCCTGTCTGACGTCGCGGTGAATATCGACCTGAGCAACATCTCCCCCTATGACCAGGGCTTTACCGAGCTGTTCCAGAACACCTTCGGCGACTACTTCAACAACGTGATCGACTTTGAAACGGCAAAATCCAACTTCGAGACTGCCATTGCGGAGCGCTATCCGGAGCTGACCGGCGGCGTAAAATGGCCGTAATCCGGTCCTGAAAACGGGGCGGGGAAACGCCCGCCCCCCCGTATACCAAAGCCCAAATATCGAAAGGGGGAACTCCTGTGCAGAAGGAGAAAAAAATAAAAGGCATCAGCTACGCAAAGTGGGGCTACATCTTCATTTTGCCATTCTTCCTGAGCTATTTCATCTTTTCACTGATCCCGCTGGTGGATACCATCCGGAACAGCTTTTTCGAGTATTATACCTCCGGGCTGAAGGTCGTCGGCCCCAACTGGGTCGGGCTTTCCAACTATACGTCCCTGCTTTCGACCGACCTGCCGAAATACGCCTGGAACACGTTTGTCATGTGGATCCTGGGGTTTGTCCCACAGCTGGCGATTGCGCTGCTGCTGGCGGCGTGGTTTACCGATATGCGGCTTAAAATCCGCTGCAAGCAGTTCTTCAAGGTCGTCATCTACCTGCCGAACCTCATCATGGCGTCCGCGTTCTCCATGCTGTTCTTCGCGCTGTTCTCGAACGCGGGGCCGATCAATAATATCCTGATGAACCTCGGCATCATCGGCGATGCGATCCGCTTCACCGAATCCACCATCGGTATGCGCGGCCTGGTTGCCCTGATGAACTTCCTGATGTGGTTCGGCAACAGCACCATCATGCTGATGGCGGCAATTATGGGCATCAACCCCTCCGTATTTGAAGCGGCGGAGCTGGATGGCTGCACCCATGCCCAGATGTTCTTCAAAATCACCCTGCCCCAGATCCGGCCCCTGCTGACCTATACCTTTATCACTTCCCTGGTCGGCGGCCTGCAAATGTTCGATGTGCCGCAAATCCTTTCCAACGGACAGGGAACGCCTGACCGTACCACCATGACGCTGATCATGTTCCTGAACAACCACCTCAAGAGCAAAAACTACGGCATGGCGGGCGCACTGTCTATGTACCTCTTTGTGATCAGCGGCATCCTCTGCTTCATCGTGTTTAAGATCAACACCGAAAAGGAAGCAAAGCCGCCAAAGGATGAACCCAAGAAAGAAACGAAAGGAGCGCGTGCATAATGGATAAACGGTCAAATGCGATTCTTACGGCGATTGCACACGTCGTGCTGATTTTTCTCTCGTTCCTGTGCCTGTTCTTCTTTTACATCCTCATTATCAACTCGACCCGTTCCCACGTGGAGCTGCAGAGGGGCTTTTCCTTCCTGCCGGGCGGCAGCTTCCTGACGAACCTGAACAACGTCATCAACGACCCCGCGATCCCGATTCTGAAGGGCATTGTCAACAGCCTGATCGTCTCGACCTTCTGCGCGGCGATTACCACCTATTTCTCCGCGCTGACGGCTTACGGGCTGTATGCTTACCAGTTCCGGCTGAACAAGGCGGCGTTCACCTTCATCATGATGATCCTGGTCATGCCGACACAGGTTACCGCGCTGGGCTTCCTCCGTTTGATTACGACGATGGGAATGGACGATTCCCTTTTGCCGCTGATTATCCCGTCGGTCGCGTCCCCCGCCGTGTTCTACTTTATGTACAGCTATATGCAGTCTTCCCTTCCGCTCGAATTGGTAGAAGCGGCGCGTATTGACGGTTCCAACGAGTTCGGCACGTTCAACCGGATTGTTTTGCCGATTATGAAGCCCGCGATTGCGGTGCAGGCAATCTTTACCTTTGTCGGGGCGTGGAACAACTACTTCGTTCCGGCGCTGGTCATTACGTCCAAGAACAAGCAGACACTGCCGATTATGATTGCAATGCTCCGCGGCGCGGACTACATGACCTTTGATATGGGTAAAATTTATATGATGATTACGATTGCAATCGTTCCAATTATTATCGTATATCTGTTCCTGTCAAAATTCATTGTCGATGGCGTTACGCTTGGCGGTGTAAAGGACTGATTTGAAGCTTCAAAAGCGCTGTCCAGCAAAATGGACGGCGCTTTCTTTTCTGAAAACCACATTTTGTAAGGAGTTAATTTGTATGAAAAAATGGATTCGGGCGCTCTGCCAGCCCAATTTGCCGCTGCATCAGGATGGTTACGTGACCACCTGCCCCGCCCATATCGCGCTTTCCCGGCAGGCCGCACGGGAAGGGATGGTACTGCTGAAAAATAACGGCGGGCTGCTTCCTCTGCCTTCCGGGAGCCGCGTGGCGCTGTTCGGCAAGGGAAGCTTTGACTATGTGAAAGGCGGCGGCGGAAGCGGCGATGTGACCGTGGCCTATACCCGCAGCGTGTACGATGGGCTGAAGCTGGAGAATGTGCCGGTTTACGAGCCGCTGTCTGATTATTATCGCAATTACGTTGCGGAGCGCTATGCAGCGGGGGATGTCCCCGGCATGATGGCAGAGCCGGAGCTTCCCAAGAGCCTGCTGGCCGCGGCGTGTCAGGAAACCGATGTGGCGGTGATCGTTATCAGCCGCTTTTCCGGCGAGGGATGGGACCGCTCGCAGGTCGGTTACGTCGATGAGGACTATCCGTGGCAGGACGAGGTGACGCTTCCCAAACGCGCGGAGCGGATTTTCCCGAAGGGGGACTATTACCTGACCGATGCGGAGCAGGCAATGGTGGAGCAGGTCTGCACCGCGTTCGACAAGGTTGCGGTTGTGCTGAACGTAGGCTGTGTGACCGATGTTTCGTGGTTTTATGCCGACGATCGAGTTTCTTCCGTTCTGCTGGCTTATCAGGGCGGCATGGAGGGCGGCGTCGCTGTCGCGGAGCTGCTGACCGGCAAAAATACCCCCTGCGGCAAGCTGCCGGACACCCTCGCACGGGATTTGAAGGATTATCCCTCTACCGCCAATTTCCATGCGTCGCCGGATTATGTGGACTACACCGAGGATATTTACATGGGCTACCGGTACTTTGAAACGCTTCCCGGCGCGGCGGAGCGGGTCTGTTATCCGTTCGGCTTTGGCCTGTCCTACACCCGCTTTGCGCTGAAAACCCTGGAAGCGAAAGCGGCGGATGGAACGATTTCGGTAATCGTCCGCGTGACGAATACCGGGACATATGCGGGGAAAGAGGTCGTACAGCTCTATTTTCGAGCGCCGGAGGGCCTTCTGCAAAAGCCTTTCCGCAGCTTGGCGGCATTTCAAAAGACCGCGCTTTTGCAGCCCGGGGAAAGCGAAACGGTCACGCTTTCATTCCCCGCCGCCGATATGGCAAGCTTTGACGATCTGGGGAAAATCGCGCACTGTGCATATGTGCTGGAAAAGGGCCGCTACATGCTTTATGTCGGAAATTCCGTGCGGGACGCGGCGGCATTGGACTTCGCTTATGAGCAGCCGGAAACCCTTGTGGTTTGCCAGCTTCATGAATTTTTGGCCCCGGCACGGCTTGATAAACGGCTTCTGGCGGATGGAAGCTACGAGAGCGTGCCCGTTGCCGCATTGTCAGAAGCGGAACCGGAACTCCTCCCCAAGCTTCCGCATGGCAGTGAAGAAGCGGTTGCGCCTGCCGTGCGGGCGCGGGGACGTTACCACCTTCATCATCCCTACGCGGAAGGCGTCCACCCGCTGTCAGACGTTGCGGAAGGGAAGCTGTCGCTGGATGCGTTCCTCAGACAGCTGAGCGACGAGGATTTGATCCATCTGCTGGGCGGGCAGCCGAATACTTCGGTATCGAACACCTTTGGCATTGGCAATCTGCCGGAATACGGCATCCCCAACATCACGACTGCCGACGGGCCCGCCGGCCTGCGCCTGACCCCGGAGTGCGGCATCTGCACAACGGCTTTCCCCTGCTGCACGCTTCTTGCGGCATCGTGGGATGGGGCATTGGTATCCCGCGTGGGCGCCGCCGCCGCCGGAGAAGTCAAGGAAAATAATATTTCCGTCTGGCTGACCCCGGCAGTGAACCTCCACCGCAGCCCGCTTTGCGGCAGGAACTTTGAATACTATTCCGAAGACCCGCTGCTGACGGGAAAATTAGCTGCGGCTATGGTGCGAGGGATCCAGTCCCAGAACGTTGCCGCGACGGTCAAGCACTTTGCCTGCAATAACAAGGAAACCAACCGCAAACAGAGCGATTCCCGATTGTCCCAGCGCGCCCTGCGGGAGCTGTACCTGAAAGCGTTTGAAATTGTGGTAAAGGAAGCGCAGCCCTGGGCAATTATGAGCGCTTATAACCGCATCAATGGGCAGCGTGCCTCGGAAAGCCGGGAGCTTTTGACCGGCATCCTGCGGGAAGAGTGGGGGTATACTGGCATCGTAATGACGGATTGGTGGACTCGTGGGGAGCACTACAAGGAAATCCTGGCGGGGAATGATCTGAAAATGGCAAATGGTTATCCGGAACGGGTGCAGAAAGCGATGGAGCTGGGTGCCGTTACTCGGGCGGATCTGGAAATTTGCGCACTCCGGATTTTGGAGTTTATTTTGAAGATCGACTGACTGTTCTGACAAAAAGGTTATGCTGCTGGGCTGATGCGCAGTCTGCGGAAAAGAACGGCTGCGCACAGCTTTCCGGCAGCTCGGAATGAAATCTTGATATGGGGTGAAGCAGGATGCAATATATGACCATTCCGGAAGCGGCACGGCTGTGGAGGATTTCGCCGCAAAATATACGCGCGGCTTGTGAAGGGCGGAAAATTCAAGGGGCTGTTCGATTTGGACGCAGCTGGCTGATTCCACAGAGTGCGCAGCCTCACTTGGAGGAAGGAAAAATTTCCACCGTTCTCAGCGCAAGCGAAAGGTGGTATCAGCAGCGGTTAGGGGAGAGCCAGAGCGACTGGCAGCAATTCATTGTAATCCATTAAAGCAAATTGATAAACAACAATCGTTTGCAAAATGGGAGGAATAACATTTCGTTTGCAGGCGGTAATATAGATGAGCAAGATAACAATGTTTCAGCTCGAAAATCCAATTTAAATTACTCGATTTCCTAATTTCGTTTTCATTTTCAGCACGTTCTGCTTCAATATGATTCGCTCTTTCGTGAAAGTATGCTGAAGCAGCTGTGTGCAGATATCTCCAAGCGACCTGTACAAATTTGTTCAGGTCGTTTCCCTCATTAAAAAAAACACTCGCAAAAAGCGTCTTTACGATTCTTGGAAATTGGAGTTGCCCTAAGTTGGAGACAATGTTCTTGAAAAGAGAAAACTCTGACGAAATCACCTGGATTAGAAAGTAACTAGTGCTCCATTCCGTTAGAAATCGACCCTATCCTTGGTCTGGATTTCCGCATATCCGCGCTATTTTTCTTGACGGGCGTCAGCCCGCTTGCGTCCCCTGCCATGCTCTGCAAAAATTTCCCTGCAAGTCCGAATTTGATTCCTGACCGGATGACGCACTAGGCCTTGTTTGATAATTGGAAGTGCGCCCAGCGGCGAGGAATTTTTTCGCCAATCAAGGCAAATTTTCGCAGGAATCCTGACGGATTTCAAGAAAATTTAACGCAGAGTGGCGGAAAAAGACCCGCCAATGGGCGTGCGGACAATTTTCAAACAAGGCCTAGTGATTGAGAAAAAAAATGCGGCATAATAATTGGGGATAATGTATTGTGTTACAGGAGAAGGGACAGTATATTTTGAAACAACAGATATTTGTAGTTAATAAGGATGGGGAGCTTTTCCAGAAATTGCGATGTGCCTTCTGTGGCCATAGCATCAATATTCATCCGGTTATGTCAATCTCCGAAATGGCGCTGGACTTTTTTATGCGTCCGTGTGATCTGATTATCTTCGTACTCTCTCATTTTGAGACTGCACCATTGGAAGAACTTCACATAATACTATGTGACCGTCCGATGCCGGTACTGATTTTACACGCAGATCTATCCGTGGATGAGAAAGTTTGTTTATACCAAATAGGCGCATCGGCGTTGCTGCAGAAAACGATACCGGCTGAAATCTGTGCTGCGCAGGCATTGGCCTTAATCCGGTTGCGCACAGAAATAGATGATTGGTCCAAACAATGCCCTTTAATCTTTGGTACAGAACTTACAATTGATCCCAACTGCCGGATCGTCAAGGTGAATGGCGAGGATTTGAATATAACAAAGAAAGAATTTGATCTGTTTCTTTGCTTGGTGCGTAATAGGAAACAAGTGCTGAGCGTTGAACAATTATACGAAGAAATTTGGGGAGATGAACCGGATGAAAAGAAATTGAAAACGGTGAAGTCTCACATCTATATAGAAAACGTCAGAGTTTTGCCGGATATTTCTTACAATCATAAATACATTTAAGATTTCTGCAAATATTTCAATCGGAACACTTTTTAAGTTTGCTATATTTACATACAAAATAGAGATGAACATGTCTAACTTAACGTTGGCAAGATACCATCGTTTTCTATATATACACTGCGAAAAAAACTATCCAGCACAGGAAAAGATTATATACAGAACAGCTGGGGGATGGGATACCGATTTATACCTCCTCGGAGCTGAAAACAGGCGGCTGAACCATGCAAATGTGGTACAGCCGCCTGTTTTAGTCTGATTCTGTATCCGCTCGCAAACGCCGAAGGGATTCCTTCATCGCGGTGACGGTATCGGTGATCAGCTTGATTTCCTGATTGGTGCAGTCGGACACCAGATCGCCGATCCAGCTGGAAAAGAGGGGGCGGGCAGCATTGACCTCAATGCACAGCAATTCATCAGCAGAGCATTCCAGCACATTGATAATATCAATCGAGACCTTCAAACTGGGGATACTGTTCCCCGTCTCAATGTGGCTGATGTGTGTCACGCCTACGCCGACAGCCTCGGCAAGTTGCTCCTGCGTCATTTTGCAGGATTTGCGAACCGTCCGAATGCGCATTCCAATATCTTTATAATCCACTATACAAGATTCTCCCAACAATTTCAATACTTGTAATGTATGTGCAATTTGAATATGATATAATAACCTTAAAGCGCATTGGACTAAAAAGAACATATATGGTAAAAGTATTTCTGGAATCGGGAAGGATGGATAAAATGAAAACCTGTGCCGTGGCGGGCCATCAGCCGAAACGTTTCAAATTCAAGTATAAGGAAAACTATACGGGATGCAAAAGACTAAAAAAATGCTTAAAAGAGCAGTTTATCAAGGTCTACAAAAGAGGAGTACATTCTTTCGTGATTGGCAGCGCCTTGGGCGTGGATGTCTGGTCAGGCGAGATTTTGCTGCGGCTTCGGGAGGAACCGGAATACAGCGATATCCGCTTGACCATTGTGGTTCCCTTCGACGGCCGTGACAAAGATTGGGATGCGCACAACAAACGGAGGATGGAGTTCCTGAAACGTCATTCGGAGGTTATATATGCCAGCAACATATCAGATGCGGCGAGCTTTTACAAGAGGGATCAATATCTTGTCAGTCAGGCCGACTGTTTAATCGCGGTTTTTGATGGTGATTTTACTGTAAAAAGCAGTGTTGAGCGGATTGTACGCGGTGCGCTAAAAAAGGATATTCCAACCGTTTTCATTCATCCGGATACAGCAGAGGTATTTCACAAAAACAGGTAAAATACGGATATAATGATAGGGCGAAAATGTACAGATTTCGCCCTATTTTTGTCTCCAAATTTTCTATCTGATTTGACTCTTTCTTTACTCAAATTTGACTGAAATTTTTATTTTGTTCGATATACTGTACCTAGTGGCAGACGTTCCAAGTTTTGCGATATTTACAAATTTCTTTAAGGAAGTGAATAAACGGAAAAAGATAATTTGAATTGAATAATAGGAAGAAAATGAAACAAAAATATATCGGCAGGGCGGCAGCACAGGCTGCCATGTTTCATTTTATCGCAAATACGGGATGATACTCGCCGTCCATGTGCCGGACTGCAAAGGGGATTTTGAGACGAAATGGCAACCGCCATTCTGCGTCGGGAGATGCTCTGCAATTTTTCGCAGCCACAGCACAATGCTTGCGGGGAACATTCTCCTGTAGAAAGAATCGGAGCGGCCGATTTTACGTGTTTACGTGAAATCGGTCGCTCTTTTTTCGTTTTACGACATCCTCCGAGATGCCGTGCCCCTCCGCTTCTGAAATCAATGCCAAACCATGATTTTAGAAGGAACGGAGGGTTGCCGTATGGCAACACAATATTTTAGAAAGAAAGATCCTTGCGCAGAAGGCTCTGCAATCTGCTGGATCGAGATGACCGGACAGGAGTTTTACGCTTTTGTCAACTCGGCGGAAGCCGAAGGGGCGGTATTTTATCTGCATGGACGATGATATTGTGATCGAAGCAAATGAGCAGCAGTTCCGTGAATGGGTCAGCGAGAAGAATCACAGCGATTACCTGCGCCGCTGTGAGACTGGAATCGAAACGCTTTCGCTTTACAGTGATGACATTTCGGAATCCGGAAATGGCGAGGACGTGATCCGTGACCCCATGGATATGGAGGAACAGGTTATGTTGAAGCTTCGCTATCAGGCACTGCGGGCTGCAATGTCGGGACTCAACACCGAGAACAATTATTTGCTGTACAGGCTGTATTTTGCTGAAAAAACGTGTTCCGAGAACGAATTGGCAGCAGAACCTGGGATCACGCAGCAGGGCGTACATAAGCGCAAGAAAAAAGTTCTGGAAAATTTGAAAAAGTTGGTTGTTAAATCTGAAAAAAGTCAGCAATACAAAGTGAGAGGCAAAAACAAGGAGCCGCTCACCTGAACCTTGACAACTGAACATCCGGTATTCTGGATACTTTACCTGACGTGCTCCGCAAGGGGCAAGCGGCGTTGGAGGATGCGCGAAGACCACCTGTAGAAAGCAAAAGGGTTTTGGAAACGAAGTCAGC
>CAJUSB010000061.1 GCA_910589115.1 uncultured Clostridia bacterium
ATAGGGCAGCTTCTTAGGCAATTTGTTACGCGACTTCGTGTCGCACCTCTCGCTCAGGGTCTACTACAATAATATCGTCATTTGTACCGAGCGCGACGGACACGATTTCTTCCTTTGCGGCAAAGCTCTTGCCTGAACCGGACACGCCAAGAATGAAGCCGTTGCCGTTCAACAGTTTTTTCCGATTGCAAATAATTGGATTGCGCGAAATCGCATTCACGCCATAATATACGCCGCCTGTATCTCGGATTTCCTGCGTGTTGAAAGGCAAGAAAATACCCGTACTTTCGGTAGTCAGTGTGCGGATCGTATCAATCCGGCGCAGGCCGTAGGGTAATACCGTGTTCAGTCCGTCCTCCTGCTGCCAGCCTAGCGTGGCAAACTCGCACTTTTCGCCCGCGCCAATGGACAAAATGCTGTCGGTGTCTGCGTCAAGCTGTTCCAGACTGTCCGCGATATGTACCAGCGTAATCAAACCGTGCATCATACGCTGGTCGCGCATGGTCAAATCGTTCAGAAATTCGGTGGTTTCTTCCCTCATTTGCGTCAAATCATAGGGCGGCTGTGCGGAAAAATTGTTGTTGTCGTTCTGGCGGCGCTGCCAGCGGGTAATGTCGGTTTCGACCGCGAGGATTTTGTTCTGAACATCCTTCATCGCCTGATCGGTCGGCACAGGAAGGATGTCGATCGACAACATCAGGTTTCGCGGAAACTCGGTCAGAGCCTTAATTGCAGTATCTTTGATAAACGAACCGTAATTTTTCAGGAACAGCACGCGGGCAACCTTACCCTCGCCGATTTCGATGTAGCTTCCGCGAAAACGCATACTGTCCGGGCAAATCAGGTCGCGGAAGTCATGCCCATGCCGCATGAGCTGCTTCAAACTCAGCGAAAACGCTGCATTTTTATCCATGCGGAAGAAGTCATGCAGGATGCGCAGGCGATCGTCTGCATCCAGTTCCACAATCGACGAAGAAAGCCGTCCAAAGCCTGCAATGAAATCGTTCCCGACACGGGTAAAAAAGGTGCGGGCTTCCTCAATATTTTTGCGTGCAAGGGAAACCGTAATGTACTTTTCCTGCACGATATTATTCCCGGATTCTGCCTTTTCCAGCAGCATCCGGTTATATTCACCGCGATAATCGTCCATGCCGTCACCGACCGCTTTCATCATCATTGCCCGCTGAAACTCCTGCCGGTTCAGGCAGCGGTTATTGATGGTGATTTTCGTCGTTGCATCGTTTGGCAGGGAGCCAATAATTGCGCAGTAAGCCTTAAACATTTCCTCCTGCGCTTCCGGTCCCGCAACAGAATAATTGATATCGGTAAATTTCCACGTCTGGCTGAATTTACCGCCAACTTCAAAAATACCATCTTTATAAATGCGCTTGATGGGAATGGACTGCTGGACGCTGCGCGGAATATGAAAACCACTGCGTTCGATCCTGGCGTTGACAGACTTATTCATCATTTGATGACCTCCTGTTTTTACAGTTATATTTAATGTCCTTTTTGCTGCGGTTTTTCTGATTTTGCGTGATAAGAAGCTGATAATAATAGTTTTCCGCGCGATAAACGCGGCGGGCCGAAAATAAAACCTCCGACTTGAAAACCGTCCAGAGGAATTTTTCAAGCATCAGCCCGTTGTAGCTGAAAAAGCCCGCCGCCGCGAACGGAGCCGCACCAATCAGGCACAGCCAGCTTGCAGTCTCCCTGCCCAGCACACCGCGTGCCAGAAAATAAATCCCGACCGCCGCTGCAACCGCCAGCGCAGAGCAGAAAAATTGCCGCGCTGACAGCCCGAAAAACACACTTTCGTGATACGATTGGATTTCTTTTGGAATTTTGACCTCCATAAAGCACCTCCATTTTACGTCCCAAAAATTTCCTTAACAACATGGTCAGCGCCCTTTACAAGCCCAACAAGAATCATCATATTAAAGACGGTTTCGCCAAGATACGCCCATACCAGCGTGACCGCCGTTGTCCCTGTATTTGGCAGACCGGTCGTCCCGCTGCTCAAAAACGCGGAATAAATCAGGCACGCTAATACAATTACCGCACCTTCCATACACACGCCAACGTAGCTTTTAATAAAGGTTTTGCCAGCCTGCGAAGTCCCTTCACCGCCGAATGTGGCAAGCGGAATCGGTGCAAGTGCGGTAAACAGATACAGCTTGAAAAAGCGCCCGTACACTGTCAGAATCATGATAAAAGAAAGCACGGTAATGAACAGGCTTCCAAGGAACGACACCAGCCAGAGCGGAATGCTTTCCAGAAACGTCACAGCTTCTACTGCGTCAACGATTTCGGTTGGAAGTGTCGCTGCGGCAGTTGTTAAAGTGCCCATATTGCCTGCAATCGTGCTGACAACACCGCCGCAAATGGTAAAAATTGTACTCATAATCTCCATGCCGCTGCTGATGGCGGCTTTCGTCATAAGGAAACGGATGAACAGCCGCAGCGCCTGCTCAGGGCGGCGGAATTCACGGAAGCTGGCCGCACTTTTGAATACGCCCATCGCGAAAAATAAGATCAGCAGCCCATAACTAACGGCCTGCAATGCTTGGTGGATGTTCACGATCGTCCCCCAAATTGTGCCGCCCTTAAAGGTTTCCGGCGATTGGCTGACCAGCGACCAGATTTCCGTCAGTTTGCCGTTCCACGTCGCAAGCGCATTATTTAGGTTGTCAACGATCCAATTATCATTCAAAATGAAACCTCCTTCTTTGTGTCCACTTTTGACCAGCGGAAGCCCGTATCACTGGGTAAAAGCAAGCCCCTGTCCTCCATCTGAAAGCGGCAGTCATAATCACGGAGCGGATGCCCGTGCGCCTTAAAACAAACCGGGCTGTCCGCGTCCCAGCGCAGCATGAGCGCCCACAATTCCGGGTAATCGCGGCGCAGGCTGCGAAGCTGCATAATAGTCTGGTTCGGGCAAAACCAGCAGCCGCTTCGTGCCGTTTTCGCATAAATTGGAGCCAATAAGCCGTTTTCTTCGCACCATCTCCGGCACCTAGCTTCCGTCCAGCCTGCCGCTGCAAGAGGGCTTTTGCGGATTTCACTCAAGCCTTTCAGGCGGCCCGGCTCATCGGCGGCAATCCCCAAATATGTAACCGCATCATGCAGAAGCCGGTTCATCGGACTGACTTTAAGCGCCTTTTGCAGCTCACAGCCGCGATTTGCAAACGCTACCATCGGCCAGCCCATGCGCTCCCCGGCGCGGTTGCCCCGCGTCCGCACATGATAAAACATCTGTTCCGCGGTCCGCTCCGCGCGGACGCGCTCAACCGGTATTCCCCAGCGGGCCTTGATGATTGCATCGGCACGCACCTTAAATTCCACCATCGGCGGCAGGTCGGCGGGGAGAGTGTCGGTCGCCCAGACCTCCGAATGAACAATGCGGTCAAGCGGCCAACCAAGCAACTCGATCGCGCCCAGGCACGCCAAAGAATCCTTCCCGTAGCTCAGGCTCAGGATGTATTGCATTTTTTGATCCCTCCCTTGTAATCTTCAAATTTGGGCACTGTTTTACGGATGCGGATGGAATTGCACCAGCGCTGAAGCTGCCGCAATTCTCGCGGCGCGTGCGGCTTGTCATAAATCATGACGTAGGGATTGTAACCCATGCGGTCAAGCGTTTCGATGCGGTACAGATTTTCCTCCATTGTCGTACCGAAATTTGTGAGACAGTACACCGTTCCATAGTTTCCGTGCAGCTTTCTGTTCGCCTGTTTTGCATACAATCCCAGACCTTTCAGCACTTCCTCTGACTCGCTCATGTAGTCCCATGCAAAGTGAATATTGGACTTTTTTACATGGTTCAGCGCATCGATATTGTCTGTTGTCAGCAATCTTGCGTCTAAACCTTGCGTAAAATCCACATATGCGCCGCTGGCGGCAAGCTGTTCCAAAAGCGCCGGATGCTTCGGGCAAGCCAGCAAATTCGGGTCTAGCAATTTAATGTACTTCTGACCATCCCAAAACTCCGATAAATCGGCAACTTTTTTTGCTTGCCGTCCTTCCTTTTCTGGCACTAGACAGAAACTACAAGCGCGATAGCAGCCACGCGTAAGAAAACCATAAGCTGTATCGCGTGTAAAATCGGGATAAAGTGCGTAATCCGGATAAATGTGTTCAATTTCATCCGGCAGACGGTTTTCCAAGCCGTAACCCGTGCCGCCTTTGATGATTTCATCGGTATTTGACGGTTCTGGAATGTCCGGAGTATACGTTTCATCAAACACCTTCGACAAATAAGCGCGGTCATAACTGCCGTTTTTTGACCACCATTCGACTGCATCCCCCTGCGCCTTGTGCCATGCGGAGAGCTTCATAAGCGGAAGATTCGGAAAGTGATGGGAATCTACGTCATAAAGCGCGATTTTCATGTTCAGCCTCCCATATCGCCTTAAAAATCGGATAGAACTGCGCCGGGACTACGGCGTTTCCGAGGGCTTTAATGCGGTCCACCCGGCAGGAAACCCCATGAGCCACTCGACCCATGCTGGGTTCAGTTGTCCACCAACGTCCGTCCGCAAGCTGCGCGAATTGCCGCCGCCGCTCGTCCCTACCGCGTCGGATGCGGTCGGTGTCGTCAGCAGCCTGTCCTGATGCACTGCACGTCCCAAAAGACCGTTTACCGGCACATTCTGGCACGCTTTGGCACTCCCGTCCTTGTAATCGCGTGCGGTCGGTGTCGGCCAGAGAGCCACGGTTTCCGGGCAGACCTGTTCCCGCAGATTCGCGGGACGCGTCCTGCCCTTGCGGGTCGTTGCCGCCTGCCGAATCAACGCTTCGGGAGACCGCTGCGGCAAGTGATCCATTGTGTTTGGTGTCGCCCAAAGCTGCGTCCCGATTGCCGACGAAGACAACGCGGGAGCGGCGGTGCGGCGCGCCGACAGCCGCAGCTTCATACACAAACACGATGACGTGATAGCCTGCACTTTCCAAGTCCGCGATAACGTCGGCAGCGGCAATCCGCAAGATTCCAGGTACGTTTTCAGCGACAACCCAACGCGGCGCAAGTTCGGTGATAACCCGGAACATTTCGGGCCATAAATAGCGGTCGTCCAGCTTTCCGTGCCTTTTCCCAGCACATGAAAATGGTTGGCACGCCTACGGGAAGCCGCCGGAGATAACGTCAACGGTTTGCAGTCCTGTGGCTTCATAAAAATCACCCCCAGTCAAAGTTCTGATATCCCGCCAGCGCGGGACTTCGGGCCAATGCTGTTCTAAAATCTTCGTGGGATAATCGGCGGCTTCGCACTGGCCGACTGTTTCAAAGCCTGCCATTTCAGCAGCGATATCAAGCCCTCCGATGCCCGAAAATAAACTTAAATGGGTCATAGGTGTAACTCCATTTCTCGAATTTTGAAAAGCGAAAAGCCCCCTGAATCCATGTCCAGAGGGCTTTCCAAAACATTTTTGTGAATGATTTATGCAAGAACCGCGTCCAGGATTTCCTTTGCGAACGCGATAACCAGACCGCCGAAGAACGTCAGGAAACCGTTCGAGCGCTGGCTCGGATCGTGCGACTGGAGCGAAAGGCCGATCTGCACAACGCCCCAGCCGAGCAGGATAATGCCGATGGCCTTGATTGCCGCGAAAACGAACGTGGACATATTGTTGATCGCGGTCAGCGCGTCATTGGTTGCGAACGCGGACGGCAAAAACAGCATCATCAGCGCCAGCCCGGTTGCCGTGCTGAAATAGCGGCTCTTGATGCGGCGGAAGCGTTCGGGGTACATCAGCTTGTTCCTGTTCTCGGAAACCTTCTTAAAAAACTTCATGTCAAAAATCCTCCATTATTCAATGATTTCTATGTCGTCCGGTGAAACCGGGTGGGACAAGTCAGACTTTGCAAACCGTACCTCTTGTACAGGTTTGTGATAGGGCGGCGCACCGCCGTCCTCGGTTGCCTTGATGTTGGGATGCTTCATCAGGTCATACTTGCGGTCAACGAGGGGACGTTCCCCGCGTATGAACAGGAGTGCGTCGCGGTTGTCCAGCATCCGTACTTCGTCGGGCGTTAAGAGTTCGCGCCCCGATTGCTGAAAATTGATGCTTGACGAGCCGTTCCGTCCTTTGTTTTGCCCGTGCGTGCGCGTGTCAATCGTCGCTTTTCCAAGCATTTCTGAGATGTATTTGTGCGTGCCCTGCTCGTTGCCGCCAAGGTATAACAAACTGTCACAGTTGCCCGTCAAATTCTCCCAGGAATCCTTGAAAAGCGCCTTTAGCTGCGCCATATTCTGAATAATAATGCTGACCGAGATTTCCCGGCTGCGCATAGTCGCCAGAATCCTTTCAAAATCTTCCGGTAATGCGACGTTTGCAAACTCGTCCATGATAACGTGGACGTGAACAGGCAACCGCCCATTGTGGATATGGTCGGCGCGGTAATACAGCTCCTGAAACGCCTGCGAATAGAGCATGCCGACAAGGAAATTAAAACTCGCGTCGTTGTCTGGAATAACGGCAAAAATCGCGCGTTTCCGTTCTCCTAAACTGCCCAAATCCATGTCGTCAGAATCAGTGATATACGCCAGTTCGGGAAGGTTGAACGCCGCCAGCCGGACGGCTGCGGAAATCAAAATCGACTTTGCCGTCTTGCCTGCGGCCTGCTTAAAAACGCGGTATTGTTTCAGGGCGATATGGTTCTCGTCCTTCATTTCAAGCTGCCGGAACAGCTCGTCAACCGGGCTTTCATAGTTCTCATCCTCCTCGCTGGCAGCAGCATTCTCGATCATGTACATCACGGTGGAAAAGTTCTGTTCCTCCTTTGGAGCCTCGTGCAAAAGATAAAGGATGAACGCGGTAAGCAAAGCGGTTTCGGCTTTCTCCCAAAAAGGATCATTTTGAGATGCACCTTTTGGAGTGGTATTCCGTATCAGATTTGTCACTAATTTCAGCGCATCGGTGTCCGAACGCAGATAACAGAACGGATTATAGCCGTCTGACCGCGCCATATTGACCAGATCCAGCACCGCCACTTCATAGCCCTTTTTCTCGAGAAGCGGCGCGGCAGCGCGTGCAATTTCTCCCTTTGGGTCAGCAATGATGTACGAACAATTACATTGCATCAAATTCGGTTTTGCATAAAACCGAGTTTTGCCCGCGCCGGAGCCACCGATTACCAGCACATTCAGGTTACGGCGATGCTTGCGCCCGTCCAATCCCATACGCACATGAGAGGTTAAAATAATGTTATTTTCCGGGGCTTTGTGTTCACGGTAAATTGCATTGATTTGCTTTGCATCGCCCCATTTCGCGGAGCCGTGTTCCTCACCGGGCCGCCGGTTTCCCTTCGAGGAATAGTAGGCAGAAATCGCCAGACCATACAGTACCAGCGCACCAAGAATGCAGCGCGGCGTGTAGGGCGTCCAGCGCAGGGAAAAGGGGTTTTGCATGACAGCGGAAAGCCCGTCCAGCCAGCCAATAAGGTTGGTGTTTTCGCCACAGCACTGCGCCGACAGCGCACCAAGCCAAGCGACCGGCAGGACAAGCGCCGCCCAGAGGACGGCGCTGTTCTGATTCCTTTTCATTTTAGTAGCCGGTTTTCGGCAGCTTCGGCGCAGGCTGCGTGCTGTAAACCGTTGTTACCCAGCGGTCGGTTGCCATAATCCAGCGAGTCCCCCACAAGCCTCCGACATCCGCCTGATTCACAAAGCTCGAATTATTCTTGAGATTCGAGAGTGCTTTACAGTAGATGTGCGGCGCTTCAACCTGTGCGAAACCCGCCTTGACCGTGCCGAAGGAGAACATTACTTCGGTGACATACTCGTTCGACGCCAGACCGAGCGCGGTCGGGGAAGCGTCAAGCACGTAATTCTGGCTGGTCAGAAGGTTGTCCGCCAGCGTTGTGTAGTCGCGCTGGTTCGTCTTAAAGACGATTTTATAGGATAACTGTTGATTGTACGTTCCGGTAACGATTTTCTGCAAAGGTGCAGCGCTCGGTAGCGTGTCGCGCCAGTAGAAGCTCGAAAGCGCAATCGTGGAATTGTTCGCGATCCGGCTAAAATCATAGCGAATTTCCTGTCCGGGGACAATCTGCGTATAGCCGCGTTTGGCAATCGAAACGTTTGTGAAAGACGATTCGTCCAGCACTTCAATTCGTGCTATTTGCCCTTCGTGTTCCAGATAAACCATTGTTTCCGCTGGGTTAATCGCATAAAAATCAGGGGCCTGAATCTCGCGCACGATGTACCGATCGAGCGGCAGCGGTTTGGAACTTGCCAGCCCCCGCGCGTCGGTCTTAACGGTATCGACGACATTTCCAGCCTTGTCCACAATTTCAAAGACTGCACCTTCCAGCAGCGTCCCCGCCGGGAATCCGTTGTAGGTGTTGTCGTTCGCGGATTTCTTCACAATCTGGATTTGCGCCAGAATCGGCGTGTTTTTCCATGTGATTTCGCTGGTCGAGCCGTATTGAATATTAAAGGATTTCACAGTGGTGTCGGCAATGTAACCTTCTGCGGCTTGGATTTCGCGGATGAAATATTTGCCGTCATCGAGCGACTTGTCCACGTAGACATAGCCGTCCTGATCGGTTTCAACCTCCATAATTGGGTTTCGGTTTTCGTCGGAAATAAGAAATTTTACGCCGTAAATGCCGTTTCCGGTTACGCTGTCAATCTTGTGAAGCAGGATAGACGCACCCTTGCGGTTTGTAATGGTCAGCTGCGCATTTTCGCCGTTCTTGATTTCAATCTGGTGCGGTGTCGCATCCACTTTGTAGCCCTTCGCGGCTTTCAGTTCGACCACCTGATACCAACCGTTGTCCAGCTTCGGAACAACTACAATTCCATTATCGCCCGTTATATAATTACCGATGATCTCGCCGTTCAGTTTGCGCACTTCAAAGACAACGCCGGGGATTCGCGCGTGCGTTTCCTCGTCTTCCTTGATAAGTGTCAAGCCGCTAATCGGTGTGTTGTAAAAAGTCAGATTTTGAGTATCATCCGTATTCACAACAACCGTCTGGCTGCGCGTCGCTTCGTCAATCGTGTAGCCGTCGATGGTCGCGACTTCCGTCACAATGTACGTGTTCGGCGCAAGATCGGAAAGCACGATTTGACCGTTCTCATCGGTAAAATAAAGCCCGTTCGAGGACAATTTGCCGCCCTTATCGGGAACAAACGTGCCGTCTGCGGTCGTGATCTTAAACTGAACGCCTTGCAGCGGCTTCTTGGTGTTGCTGTCCAGTTTGCGGATAATCAGGCCACCCATCGGCTGATTGTAGAAATCCAGCTGATACGTCTGGTGATCCTTGACCTCAATCGTTTTAAGCGTATTATCGAGCAGATATCCGGCTTTCGCCTGCGTTTCTGTTACAATATAGCTCCCCGGCGCAAGATTGGGAAGGGAAATATAACCCTTTTCGTCCGTCTCAAATTCGCCGTTTGCGGTTCCGACAATCGTACCATCCGTGTGGATGATCTTGAACTTTACGCCGGAGATCGGCTCTTTCGTTGAAGCGTCCATCTTGCGAATCAGCAAGCCACCAAGCGGAGTGTTTTCAAAAGTGATTTCCTTTGTTTTACCCGCTTCAATATTGATAGTTTTAACAGTGTCGTCAAGCCGGTAGCCGTCCTTCGCCTGCGTCTCCATAATTGTGTAATCGCCGCTGGGGATGTGGTCGAGCCGGATCACGCCGCTGCTGTCCGTTGTGTAGTCACCTTCAGGATAGGGATTACCATTGCAGCCCTGAATCTTAAATTTTACGCCGGAAAGCGGTTCGCGCGTCACGCTGTCAACCTTTGTAATCACCAGACAGCCCTTTTTCGTGTTCGTAAAATTCAAAACCTGTGTGTCGTCCGCTTCAATCGCTACCGTCTGCGGCGGCGCGTCCAGAATGTAGTCGTCAAGCGTTTTCGTTTCACTTACCACATATGCGCCCGGTTTGAGCTTTGAAAGGACAATTTCGCCATTTTTATCGGTTTTATAGATACCATTCGAGGAGGTCAAGCCTTCATTGTCGGGGATAAGCTCACCGTTTGCAGTGGTGATCTTAAACTCAACGCCCGGCAGCGCTTCGCCGGTCTGGCTGTCCGTTTTCACGATAACCAGATTTCCTTTCGGCTTATTAAAGACTTCCAAAATGTACGTCTGGTGGTCTTTAACTGTAATCGTCTGCGGGGTATCGTCCAAAATATAGCCCGGTTTTGCCTGCGTTTCCTTCACGAGATACGTGCCCGGTGCCAAGTCCGGAATAGAGATGTAACCATCTGCATTTGTTCGGAATTGACCATTGGAAGTACCTACCGGCGTGCCCTCCGCAGTCAAAACGGTAAAGGTCACATCCGAAAGCGGCTCCTTTGTTGACGCCGACATTTTCTTGATAACCAGCCCGCCGAGAGGCTCATTTTCAAATGTGATCTCCTTGCAGGCCCCGGCTTCAACCTTCACCGTATGCACGGTATCATCCAGCCGGTAGCCGTCCTTTGCCTGCGTTTCTGCGATGGAATAGCAGCCGCTGGGAATGTGGCTCAGACGGAACATGCCGTTGCTGTCGGTCGTGTACGTCCCTGCGGGGTAATCGCAGCCATTGCAGCCTTTTACCTCGAATTTTACGCCGGAAAGCGGTTCATGCGTCACGCTGTCGACCTTTTTCACGACCAAACAGCCCTTTGGGGTGTTCGTAAAAGTGAGCGTTTGGGTGTCGTTTGCTTCCACAACGACCGTTTGCGGCGAAGCGTCCAAAACGTAGTCGGGCAGTGTTTTCGTCTCGACAACGGTATACGTGCCCGGTTTCAGCTTATTGATCTCAATAATGCCGTTCTCGTCTGTCGCATAGGTGCCATTTGTTGAGGTCTGCCCCTCGTTCCCGGCGACCAATTCGCCGTTTGCGGTCGTAATCTTAAACTCCACGCCTTTCAGCGGTTCTCCCGTAATACTGTCCTTTTTGACTACTATAAGCCCGCCCTTTGGCTGATTGAAAAACTCAACGATATACGTCCGGTGATCTTTGACTTCGATATGCTTCGGCGTATCGTCCAGCAGGAAGCCCGGTTTGGCCTGCACTTCCTGAATGACGTAACCCGCCGGTTCCAAATCGGGAATCATGATGAAGCCTCGTTCATCCGTGCGGAATTCGCCGCCAGATGCGCCGACCACCGAGCCGTCCGCGCGCGTCACCTTAAAAATCACGTTGGAAAGCGGTTCTTTGGTTACGGAGTTCATCTTTTTAATGAGCAGCCCGCCCAGCGGCTCGTTTTCAACCGTCAGTTCGGCGGTCTTACCGGCTTCAACCGTTGCGGTATAGGTGGTTATATTGGGTTTATAGCCGTCTTTTGGCCGTGTTTCGGTGATGCTGTAGGTTCCGCTGGGCAGGAAATCGAGCTTGATTTGCCCGCTGCTGTCCGTCGTGTGGGAAGTAGTCGGATAGCCGTTCCCCTTAATCTCAAAGGTTACGCCGGAAATCGGTTCGCGGGTGATGCTGTCAATCTTCCTGACAATCAGACTGCCCTTTTTCGTGTTCAAAAAAGTTAAGGTTTGTGCGTCATTTTCATTCACGCGGACGGTCTGCGGCGGTGCGTCCATCACGTACTCTCTGGGAACCTTGACCTCTGTCACGACATACGTGCCGGGTGTCAGCTTGGACAGTGCGATCTGCCCGTTTTTGTCGGTCTTATAGATGCCGTTCGTGCTGGTTGCGCCCTCATGATCGGGGACAAGCTCGCCGGAGGATGTGGTAATCTTAAACTCGACATTCGGTATCGGTTCGCCCGTCTGACTGTCCTTTTTCAGCACAATCAGGCTTCCTTTGGGCTTATTCCGAAACTCCAAACTCATAGTTTCATTGGCTTTGATTTTGATTGTCTGCGGTGTATCGTCCAAAATATAGCCGGAGCGCGTGCGCGTTTCCTTCGCAATCACGGTCATGCCCGGTTCCAGACCGTCTACGCGGATTGTGCCTGCGCTGTCGGTCACGTATTTACCGTTGGAATTTCCGATCACGCCGCCGTCGCTGTTTGTCAGCAGAAATTCCACGTCGGAAAGCGGTTCGCCTGTCACGGTATCCTTTTTGATAATGAGCAGGCTGCCCTTCTTATCATTGCCGAACGTGACCGTAATAACGTCCTGTTCTGCGCCGGAAAGATACACGGTCTGCGCGGAATCGTTAATCACATAGCCCTCCGGCGCGGAGATTTCCTCAATGACATATGATCCAGCTTTTAAGCCTGTCTTTACGATAGTACCATTGCTGCTGGTCATGTACTCGCCGATGGTCGTACCACCCGTTCCAGAAGTACCACCTAAAAAGCGAATCCGGAACCAAGCCCCTTCAAGTGGCTTGCCGGAATCTGCGTCGACCTTCTTAATGACAATCGCGCTCAGCGGAATATTTTCAAAGGTGAAGGTCTTGCTCGTGCCAGCCTTGATGAACGCTTCCTGCACCGCGGGCTGCTTGATAGAGTACCCGGCAGGCGCTTCGACCTCCGTTACCTGATACCAGCCGTCCTGCAACTTATCCAGCTCAATTTTCCCATTTTCATCAGTAAAATAGTCTCCAAGGTCGTTAATTTCGCCTGTAAAGGTTTTGTTGCTGGCATATGTGATATGGAACTTTGCGCCTTTCAGCGGGTCGCCCGTGATACTGTCCAGCTTCCGGATAATCAGGGAAGGCTTTGGGTAATTGTAGAAGCGGACGATGCCCGTCTGGTTTGGCACAAGCGTGATAAGCTGCGGCGTTTCGTCCAGCAAATAGCCGTCCGGCACCTTCTTTTCCTTCACCTGATATACGCCGGGTTCAAGGTCGCTGATCGTGACCGTGCCGTCCGCGCCGGTGATTACGGTCGTCAGCGTCGAGCTATCCACTTTGTTCAGCGTGAATGTTGTCCCGGGAAGCGGTTTGCCTGTAACAGCATCCGTTTTCACAATCTGAAGATTCGGCTTGCGGTAATTGTTCACAACCAGCGTCGAGGTTTTTCCGGGGAACAGTTCGACGTGGTATTCCAGCTCATTCCTGATGTAATGCGCAGGCTCGGCCTGCTCAATCACCGAGTACACGCCTGGTTCCAGATTGTCGATAAAAATGCGTCCGTTCTGGTCGGTCACTCGGTCAAGGTAATGCGTACCATCCTCAATTTTTGCAATACGGAAGGTCGCGCCGGGGATATACACGTCATTGTCGGGGTCATACTTCAAAACCTCCAAACCGGGTTTTTTCGTGTTCGTGAACACAAAACGCGCCGTTTCGTCAGGGTTAAGCTGGATGGTGCGGACTGCATCGTCCATCAAATATCCGTCGAGGGTCAGCAGTTCTTTTACCTGATATGCGCCCGGTTCCAGTTTGGACAAATCAATTTCACCGTTCACATCAGTAACAAATTCCTTGGAAAACGTGCCGCCGACCTGAGAGATTAAAAACTTGACATTCGGCAAGGGCTTGAGCGTTTCGGAATCCACTTTAACAAGATACATACCAGGCTTTAACTGGTTAAGAAAAACCAGCTCCGGCACTTCGTCCTGACCGGCTTTTAGTTCGATCTGCTGCGGGGTCGAATTAACCACGTGCTCTGCATCGGTCGCAACCTCTTTCACCAAATAGGTTCCGGGTTTCAGTCCCGTGAGGTTGATTTCGCCGTTGTTGTCGGTCTGCTTGCGCCCAATCAGTTCGGTGTTGCAGTAAATCTCAAAGGTGACGCCGGACAGACGCTTGTTAGTCTGCTGGTCAAACTTGATAATTTTGAGCTTTAATTCTGCAAAATCCTTCATTTCGACCGGGATAACACGCTCGCCGGTTGCCATTTCGTTGGGATTCACGTACTGTGTGACGACTTCATCCGTTTTCAGATAGCCCGCCGGGGGCGTTTTCTCACGGAAAGTATATGTCCCCTCGACCAGCTCCGTAATCATAAACGTGCCGTCCTCTTTGGTTTCATAATCCCCGATTTTCTGTCCGTTACGTGACACCTCAATGACTGCGCCCTTTAGGGTATCGCCGGTCAGTGCGTCGCGTTTTACGAATAAAATCGAGGGCTTCCGATGGTTCTTGAAGGTCAGGTTAATCGGGGTGGTTTCGCCGTCCCAGCTAAAGGTCTGGATATTGTCCGGGGCCTTCTCATAGCCCGGAGGGGGAACGGTTTCGGTCGCTTTCCAGCCGCCTGTCTTTTCGGCGGGAAGTTCAAAGGAGGCCGTACCGTCGCCCAGCGTTGTAACGGAAGTCTTGAAGCCGGATTCAATGTGTTCCAGTTCAAAGGTGCAGTCGCCAAGGGTTTCACCCGTGTCAGCGTCCACCTTTTTAATGTACAGCTCTCCCGGCTCCGGGGGCGGGTCTTCCGGGTCGTCGGGATTGTCCGGATCGTCAGGATTATCCGGCAAATCGGGGTCGTCAGGAATCGTAGCGTTGCCCCATTTGATCGGAACGCTGTTGCCGATTTCCTGCCATTGCGGGCCACTGATAAGGTACTTTTGATATTCGGTGCTGCTCTCGTAACCGCTGGCGCGGCCTACGAAAATCTCAAAGGATTCGACCGTTGCCGAAAGCTGCACATTGAATGCGTAATCGGTTTTTTCATCGGCTGCATCCTTCGGCACCCAGACTTTCACAATGCCGTAATATTCCGAGCCGTTTGCATTGGCGTCGATCGTCTGCGCGATCGGTTTCAGCGTAACGGATGTGCTGGCGTTCGGCGCGGCTGCGCTGGCATGGTCGCCGTCCTTGACAATCTGAAGCAGCGTGCCGGGAAGCGACTGATACAGTTCAACATTCAAGGCGTTATTCTGGCAGAAGGATGCCGATGCGACCTTGATTTCCTTCGTGTAATACGCCTTGCCGTCGAGTTCCTCCACATCGGCGTTCAATCCGTCGCCGCCAGCCGGTGACCAGTCGATTTCGCCGGTTTCGTCGTAAGCGTCGCCATGCGTCAGATACGAACCGACATAATAATTGTGGTCGATGTGTGAAGCGTATTCCAGCAGCGCCTTGACCGCTGCCATAACGCGCGCACCCTCCGTGCCGTGCGCGGACGAAACCTGAACAGGGTTGCCGCTGGTAAACGCCGTGCCGCTGACGCTGAGCTGGCCGAGCGCCGACCAGATTGCCGTCTGGGTCGCATAGCGGTATTCGTCCTCCGTAAGATCACGGGGGACACTGGGAAACTGATTCAAAAACGACTGTAAACTCAGCCGCCCGCTGCCGCGCATGATAACACCGACCGCTTTCGGATTCTGCGTGTAACCGGTGCCGGAATCCAATATATAGGTGTGCCGGTTGGTGCTGGGCGCAACTTCATGTATACCGTGCTTGCCATGGTCCATGCAAAATGCCAAGAATTTCTCGCCACTCCCCTCCGCGTAGCTCTCATGAATTGGAAGATTTACCCATGTGCCGTTCTTCTGTTCGCGGAAATAATTTTGCTTTTCATCCTTGAAAACAAGCGTCACAGAATCGCCGCCGGCGAACGCTGCCGCTTGCGGCAGGGCGCTGACAAACGTATTCAGCACCGTCACGGCTGCGAGTGCGGACGACAGGATTCTCTTAATTTTCTGTCTCATTGCGTCTCCTTTCGTTGTTTGTGGTATGAAAAAAGACCACCTCGCAAGATGGTCTTTTTTCTGTGGTTTCCTGATTCTATTTTGTGGAATTGGGCATCATCACCTCTTTTGCAAAACGGAGCGTTTCTTCGCAGTCGGGTGTAAATTTGGGGTGGTTCGGCTGGAACCAGTTTGCTTCCTTGCCCGATGTATCGTAATGGGTCAGGTCAACAGTCAGCCATTCACCGTCGCAATAAACGACGTTCCAGGCGTGGTTCTGCGACTGGCTTCCAACCATAAAAGTCAGCAATCCCGCGGCACGGCCCATGCGGTTAAACGCTGTTGCGTAGCCAGAGCAGACGGCTTTGCCGCCGTTTTCCATGGCTTCGCTCCACTCGGTAATCTTTCCGTCATAAGCGTATTCCAGCTTGCCGCAGATGACTTCTGCAAGGTATTCCGCCTTTTCACGATCAGTCTCCTGCGTCTGTGCCGTTTCAATGATCGCGCGGACGTGCGGCTTTTCTAAGTCGGCATCCATGCGCGGGTATGCGTAAACAAAGGGGTTAATTTCCGTAATATTGAACCGATAAGTCACGCCGCCAAGACGGTTGCATACGCCGCGCATATCCTCGTTAACCGCCATTCCAGCAGGCAGGGGAATTGTGATTGAGCGGTCAAGCATTACCGTGTCATGGTCGTAGCCCGCCGCCATTTCCGCGCTGTGGAGGTAGGCTTGCCGTGCGGAATTGTAGAACTCCCGCGTCAGACTGGGCGTGAAAATCGCTGGATTTGCGTCCTGCGAGTAGTCGGCGGGCTGGTCGAACGCCGCACCTGCGGGAATCCCTCCGAGCAGCAGTATGCACGCCATAACGCCTGCAAAAACTTTCTTTAACATAACTTTTTCCTCCTTCGGCGAATCTCGAATCCTGTATCCTGACTTCATGATAGCACCTCCCTCAAAGGCTGTCAAAAAACGTAAATCAGCTTTTACGAAATTTCTTTCGCAATCACGCACCAGCGATACGTGGACTGATTCTCGACACAAGTCACCAGCGTCAGCTGGTTTTCGGTCGAATCGTTCAGGCAGGATGTGTCATCATCGTCAATCTTATAGACGGAAACCACTTCGTACTTTCGCGTGCCGATATTGGTGCTGTAAGTGATTTTATCGCCGCTTTTCAGCTTGTAAATCTTGCCAAAGTAGCTGCTGCGGTTATGCGCCGCCATTGCGACATTGCCATCCCAATAGGATGTTTCGGTGAAGTGGGTCGCACCCTTTTTCATGTTTGCAGTGGTTGTGCCGTCGTAGACTTTGACCGAAACATCGATCGCGGGGATTTTCAGCAAACCGATACTGCCATCGTCACGGGTAAGATCGGCGGCAGTCACATTTTTCTTGCTCGTAACACTGAAATTGTTGTTATCGTCGCTTGCCGTGCCAGGAGCCGCGCCGTTCACACTGGGTGGCATGACAATCGCACCACTGCCTCCGGGGGCGGTCAGCGAATTTTCGGCGCTGCTGCCGTTCCACGTGTACTTGTCGCTGCCGAGCTGCATCGGCGCAACGCCGGACAGATTCGGGGTCAGCAGGGAACCGGTGCCAGGGGTGTCCGCCGAGGGTGCACCAAAGGTCGGCGGAATGAACGCGCTGTCCTTGCTGCGATTGATGTTTTTCGTGTCGTGCATCGGTACGACCGTTACCGGCTCGACCGAGGTCGGGCTTCCAAACAATGCCTGATCGGCTCCGGCAAAGTCATACGTCAGGGCCGAAGCCGGGATAGACAGAGCCATCATTGTCAGGCAGGCTGTCGTCATAATCATCAGGTTCTTCCTCATGTCTGCGCTCCTTTCGTAATCTTAATTTTTTCAACCCATTGCTGAGCTTTTGAAAATCAATGTGCCTGTATGCGTAGAGCAGCAGCGCGATTCCTCCGACACAGGCCAGCACGCTCAATCCAAAATGCAGCAGTTCTTTCCACGGCATGGGAACCGTGATTGGCTGCTCGGCTTCGGGCGGCTGCTCCGGCTCGTCCGGTTCCTGTATGATAGGCGTATCGAGTGACGGCTCGTCCTCGTCAACCTTGCCGGGAACGTCTGGCACAACGATGTTTCCCGCCGGACGCTGCGCCGTTGGGTCAATCAGCTTGCCGATAAAAATCGCAGTGTAACGGGTCACGGGCGTATGGGATTTTACCAAAATTCCCGTATAATTCGCGCTGACGCTGTACCCATCGACGTATTTGCTCTTTTGAGTGCCAGAATAGGTTGCAACAGCGGTATAACGGTCGCCGAGCGCGTAGCCGTCTACGTCGGCAGTGTTGCTGGTTTCCCACTTCACGCCGTCCAGATTATAGGTAATCCCGTTTTCTGTAGTGGTTTTCGGAACATTTTCGAGGTCTGCATCCGAAAAGTTAGGGTAACGGCGAATCACGCTCACTTTCTTGCTCGACGAGCCATAACCGGCTACTTCGGAATGGATCGAATCCACGTCCAGCCGGAGAATCCCCTCGTAGCCGTCCTCGGTCTTACACTCTTTTTCGGATGCCAGAAGGGATAAAATCGCTTCTACGTCCTTGCTGGGGCTGGTTAAAGTAACGGTTTCGGTATGCTCTTTCGTTTCCGTTGTTTGAAGCGGGGTGTCGCGGGTGATTTCAAAAAAACCGTACTTGTACCCATCCAGCTCAAAGGAATCACGCGGGATATCGTCGGGGCTGTCCTCCGGGGTCAGCTCATAAATTTTCATCAGCTCAGGGCTGCTTCCAACCGCGCCAGCCTGCATCTCAGACGGGTACAGAGCCAGCGCGGAGGGCGTTAAAAACGCCGCGCACATCACAGCGGCGCAAAGTTTACGGTAGGGCATAATCATATTACCTTTCTTGGGATTTCTTTTTGGGCATTGGCAGGGCGCGGCGGCGTGGACGGTCGGTTTCTTCCTCCAATGAAAGCACCGCAGGGAGACGGATAACCGGCGGCGTTTCGCGTTCCTGCGCGGATTCTCCCCGATGGCGCGGCTGCATCAGCCGGAGTGTCTCGCGCACGCTCGGACGTTCCTCAATCATAAGGGTAGGGGTTGGCGCGGGCAGTGAGTTCCGCCCGCGCACTGTCGATCCGTTCCCGAGTCGTGCGCGGGCGTCTGCTTTTTTTTCGGCTTCCGGTTCCGCGAGTTCATCGTAATGAATCCGCTCAAAAATACGGTTGATTTTGGCAGCGTCCTCCGCGCGGACAAGCAAATCGACCTCACTGCTTTCCTTATCATTGATGATGGAAAACAGCACGCCATAGCGCTTTGCTTCGCGGGTGAATGCTGCGATTTTGTCCTTCGGCAAAGGGACGACTTTCAATTCCTTGCCGTCCTGAAGGAGCCGCCGCAGGCTGGTTTTGCCCGCCAGCTTCTCACTATCTTTCATCAGCGCCATCACCAGCGCCGCAAGGTTTTTCGCGCCAAGCCCTGCCAGTTTTGCCGTCATTTCAGTGAATTGTATACCCTCGCGTGTGAGCTGGTCGGCGGCTGCGCTTGCTTCGCTCATATTCTTCGCGCTCCTTTCTTACCCGCGCTTCCTGCTCGTCGATCTGCCGCAGCTGTTCCTGTATACGCGGCGCAGTCTGTTCCACGGCTGCAAGCGTGCGCAGGTCACGGCGTAACTCTCGGAGCCTGTCGGCGATTTCGGAAAGCGCTGTTTCCTGTTTTTCGGGTTCATGCTTTAATTCCTTTCTCTTGTCCACAAGTTGTTGGATTTGACTTTTTATCTCGGTACAGCAGTCAATCATATCCTCGGAAGTTTCGATTTTGTACTTCGCGATTGCCTTATGCTGAACGACAATCTTGTCCAGACGTATCACATCATCCATCAGCAAACGGCTGACGCGGCGGGGCTGCCTGCCTGCCCGTGAGCCGCGCAGGAGATACACATAGCGAAAATACAGGGCAATGAAACCTTTGTATTTTCGCCGCTTTGAGAGCCTCCCGCGATAACGGCAGTGGAAAACTTTCTTTTCAGGCGGCGGCATGGGGCGTTTGCCGCCGTAAGTGTAACGGTCGAGGATTCGCTGCTTGATTGCTTCCTCGGTATACTGCGCTCCTAAAGAACGCAGCCGCACAAACCGTTCCGCGCCCGGTCTGCGGATTGCCGTGTGCTTATAGCGCGGCGCGGTCTTGATGGC
>CAJUSB010000062.1 GCA_910589115.1 uncultured Clostridia bacterium
GACATGGTTTTCGCACTACAGGCAGAAAAGTTGGTTGGAAAAATGATGTACAGGGTCGGGAAAAGGCGTATGCTGCCGATTGTTGGTGCAAAACGCCTACTGTTATTTTTGAAGCGGCAGAGCGCCTGCGAGGCGTTCAAATAGAAAACCGTCCTGCGTTAGAATTGATTGATAGATTCAACTTTCCGAATGTCTTGATTTATGCCGACCCGCCGTATTTATTGAACACTCGATACGGAAAGCAATACCGCTGTGAGATGACAGACGCTGATCATCGTGACTTGCTGGACGCGTTAAAAGCCCATCGCGGTCCTGTGCTGCTGTCAGGATACGAAAACAGCCTGTATAGGGATGCATTGAAAGGATGGTATACAGATACAGCGGAGACTATCACCCAAACGTCAGCAAAGCGCCGCGAGGTGCTTTGGATGAACTTTGAGCCAGTTGTTCAGGAACAGCTATTTTTGTAGGAGGAAAAAGACGTATGATTTGGATTATGGCGCACCCTTGGATGACATTTTTTCTGGCAGCATTGGCATTGTCGGCTGCAAACGGGATTGTAAAGAGTATTTGCCATGCCATTATTGAAACATGTTATGCACGGGAACGTATGAATACATTGAACTTTTACAATAAGCCTTGCAGAGAGGACGACACTCATGAAAACTGAATCCGAAAGTATAGCGGCGTTTTTGAATTACCTGCGAGACGCAGAATCCCGGTATCATATTGAGCATGCAAATGAGCAGGAAGCGAATGCAAAAACGCAGGATATTTTACACCGCCTTGAGCTGCATTCGGACAGTTATCATGAAACGGCCCGGCTTGGAAAGCTCCTGCGGCGTGTCCGTCAGGAGCGCCGGGCAGCAAAGGATGCGGCCGATGCGCTCGCACCAATCGTTACCTGGGCGAGGGCGAACAGTTCAGTGACAGGTATGCTGGAACGGCTGCTTGGTGAAGTGCGTAAAATTGAGCGCCGTCAGGAGATCCGGGAGTATATTCCACGGACAGATGTTTTGGAGGTGCGCAATGACGACTGATAAATTCTTCAGGATAAGGTGGTGCAAACAGTATGACAAAAAGTGAACATTCCCGCGTGCTGCGCTATAAACAGCCTGCACTGGCTTCGCTTGGCTATGACGCGATCTACAATGAACTTTACAGTATAAAAGAAACCTGTGAAGAAGTCCAATGGTATATTGATGAGAACGATAACAAACTTTTGGATGCGCTGGACGGCGATGATGAAGCGGTATGGGAATTCAAAACGGCATTTGCAGATTTGACGGCAAAGACCGAGGAAATTGATGAAGCGATTTTCCAAGTAAGAAACAATAATTTTAGTTCGCCAGAAGAATTTGAGCGTTTGTTTGATGACTGTACCGTTGCGCTGATTGGCAATCGTTATGAAGTAATCGGTTATGACAGTGTGGAAGAAGATTACTTCCATTTGACCAGTTATGAAGAGGGGCTTGCGTGTACCGAAGCCGGGAAAAGGCTTATGCGCAAAACAAAGGCGGATATGCTGTCCACGATTGGGATGTGCATGGGGATTACATTGGCATTCATAGATTTGCGCCAACAATACGACTATTTGAAAGTTACAATGGACATTTTGCGGGATGAAAACAGAGCCATGATCCAGCAGCTGGAAGCCATTGAGGATGCTTATTATAAGGCAGAAGCAGTAGGCTTCAAATGCTGGCGCGACGAAACAAAAAAGTTCGACCGGCTGCTGGATGCACTTCCCGACCATGTATGGATCTAACAATAATCGTAGAAAGGAAGTTTACACCATGCCAAACGGAACATGCCGCAGCTGCGGCGCATCGATCGTATGGGTTAAGACCGAAAAGGGAAAACACATGCCCTGCAATCCCGAACTGGTGCCCTATTGGGAGCGGCCCGGCGCGGCAGGCAAAATCATACTTCAACAGAGTGGGCGTGTTGTCAGCTGCGAGTTTGACGGTCCGCGTGAAGAAGTGACAGGTTTCGGTTATATTTCGCATTTCAGCACGTGTCCGCAGTCACGGCAGTTCAAGCGCAAGTAAAGCAGATAAAAAAGGAGTGGACAGCATTGTCATTAAAGGAATTATCGCGATACTACAGATTACATATGCGGCTGGAACGAAATCTGGAAATGCTGCAATCCTTAGAAAATGCCGCCCACCCCAGGGCGCAGTCCCTGACTGGAATGCCCCATGCGGTTGGTGTTACGGATAAGGTCGGTGATCTCGCTGTTGAGATTGCCGACCTGAAAAACCGTATCCGGGCACTCCAAGCCGAGCTGGACCGTGAGGAAACCAAGCTGAATCGTTTCATCTCTACCATTGAGAATGACCAAACGCGCACGATTTTCCGGCTGCGGTTTCTGCGGTGCCTGACATGGGGCGAGGTTGCCGCCGTAATCGGAGGGCGCAACACAGAAAAGGGCGTGAAAAACATTTGCTATCGTTATTTGAAAAGTTGTAGCGCCGTGGGGCGCGATGAGCCTTGATGTGTCTCTATCCATTGTGCTATGCTAGACTTGTAAAATCCTAAACAAGCCAAGCGACCTTCTTCCGGGGAGGTCGCTATTCTTTTGAGGAAGGGAGGTTCTGACGCTGCGTGTTTCTCCTTCGCGCGGTGGTCAAGCGTCATACCGGACGATTTGCCAGCGGACGGCATTGGCGACACATTTTAAGGAGGAAATGAACCATGCTCGCAAGAGTCATTCAGAAATTCAAAGAAAACCCGGTGTTCTATTATGCCATGAGCATTGCGGCATCGTGGGCCGGTGTCGGTTCCATGATGAACAGCATCACACTCACCCATATCTATGGGCTTATCCCGTCCATAATCTGGGGCTTTGGGAATTCCATAGCCTGTATGTTGTTTGGGCTGACTATCTGCCATCTCCCGGTCATGCGGCAGCTGATGCGTACCAGAGCCATGCAGTACAGCATTGGTGTGATGAGTATTTTCCAGCTATGGATCAATATGAACGGCATCCGGGAAGTCTTCTCGGATACGCCGGTTGGCACAGCTGGCGGCACAATGATCGTCTATATGGTTTGCATCAGCTTTATTATCCTGCTGCTGCGGTTTGGCATGATCCGCAATGTATTGACGGACAGCGTATCGTGGTATTTGGTCTATGGCCTGGTTTTCCTGCTGACGGTGCTTGCCTTTTGGCAGTCCGGCGGCGCAGTTGTCCGCATATCCGCCGGGGCCCAATGGGAAAATCTGAAGGTTGGCATTGTAAAAGCCCTGCTCCTACTGCCCGGCCCCTTCACATACCCGTATTTTTATGAGCTGCTGGACTATAACGATTCCAATCGTGACCGGGCCCGTAAAATCAATATTACCGGTTCCTTCATCCTTGGCGGCACCCTGTTCGGCATTTATATGCTTTTCACCTATGCGCTTGCGATTGTGGAATTTAGCCCGCTGCTGAATCTATTGAAAGCTGTGCTGGTAAGCCTGATCGGCATCTCCACGCTGTCCACGTTCCTTTATTCTGAGTATATTGTCTTTGGTAAGAAGCTGGGCCTGCTGCTTGATGGTGCTGCCGTCCTATTCTGGCCGCAGCTGATCTCCCTGGGCGTGATGGGCGTTTGGACACTGATGGCAGAAATCCGGATTTATTTGATTGCTGTCCTTCTGTTAATTGCCCTGGCCAGGAAACTGGCTGCGCGGAAAAAGGGGGTGCAGTCATGAAAATCGTTCTCGGCAGAAAGCAGAAGTATACGTCGGACGAGCTGTGGCACGATGCCGTCGCGCACATCGAGCAGCTGATTAGCGCCGATGAATGCGAGACGTTCGCGGCAGCGGCCATCAATCGAATTACCGATGCAGCGGCTGGCAAAAATGCCGGTTATGCATGGAGCGGCGGCAAAGATTCCCTTGTACTGGCGGATCTGTGCCAGCGGGCAGGCGTGACGCAAAGCGCCTTATTCCTGACCAAGCTGGAATTTCCGGCCTTTGAATCGTGGCTGCTGGAAAATAAACCGGACGGCTGCGAGGTGCTCCGCTTTGACTTCGACCTGGACTATCTGGCCGCACACCCTGAACTGATTTTCCCAAAAGGGAAGGCAATGCAGCGGTGGAATGTCGTCATGCAGCGCAGATCGCAAATCACATATTACCGCAAGCGCAATCTGGAAATCCTGCTGACCGGCCACCGGCGCATCGATGGGAACGGCTGCGGCAAGGAGGGTTTCACCCGCCGTAAATCCGGCGAAACCATTTACGCGCCGCTTTATGACTGGCCGCATGAAGCTGTACTCGGCTATATTCATTATCACGGCATCCCCATGCCGCCGATTTATAACTGGCCAAGGGGCTATCGCAACGGCACGCATTTCTGGCCGTACCGCAGCTGCGACAGCAGGGCGGACGGCTGGCGCGAGGTCTATCAGATCGACCCTTCGGTCGTGGAAGTCGCCGCCGGAAAGCTCCCCGAAGCGAAAGCATTTCTTGAGGGGGTGCGGTCATGAGAGTGATTTCCAAGCCGTTGTCTGAACTGCACAAGATAGAGAAAAACATCCGCCGCCACCCCGAGAAGCAGATAAAGGAATACGTCCGTTCCCTGAAAATGTTCGGGCAGGTCAAGCCGGTCGTCATTGACGAAACCGGACAGATCCTTGCAGGGAACGGGCTTTTTGAGGCCCTTCGAAGCATGGGTGCGGAAACGTGCCAGTGCTATGTGATGGAGGGCCTTTCGCCTGCGCAGAAGAAAAAGCTCATGCTGGCGGATAACCGCGTGTATGAGCTGGGGATCACGGATACGGCTGTTTTCGATGAAATCGTCAAAGAGCTGGAAGGTGATATTGATGTGCCCGGCTGGGATGCGGACCTGCTGGAAATGCTGAACGCCAGTATTGCGGATGCAAACAATATTGTCGAGAGCTACGGCGTTTATGACCCGTCCGAGGTGGAGGCCGTCACCGGCAGGGAGCGTTCCGCCGCCGTGGATACAGCCCCGGCAGCTCCTGTGCACGAGGCGCAGCGGGCCGCAGGCTCCGCGCCTGTGCCACCGCAGGAACCGCATACCGTCATCTGTCCGAAATGTGGTGAGCAGATATGCCTGTAAGGACACTGCAAAGCACGCTAAACGTGCTGGAAGCCGCAAGGCAGCGCATTAAAAATGTATTCGCCAACGGCTGCAAGGTCTATCTGAGCTTTTCATCCGGCAAGGATTCCCTGTGCATGTCCTCCCTTACCTATGACCTGATCCGCAGCGGGGAAATCAACCCGAAACAGCTGACAGTTATTTTTGTCGATGAAGAAGGGCTTTATCCGTCCATGGTGGAGGCTGCCGAACGCTGGCGGCGTAATTTCCGGTCTGTCGGCGTGTCGTTTTTATGGCTGTGCCTGCCGTTCAAACAAGTGTCTGTCATTGACCATCTGTCCTCTTCCGAAAGCTGGATCACGTGGGAACCGGGCAAGGAACATCTCTGGATGCGTCGGCCTCCGGCCGACGCGGTTATGTCCAGCCCGTATCTGAAATATCCCGGGCAGATGAATTATCAGACCTTCTGTGAGCGTGCCTTTGCCGATGGGATTCAGATGGTCGGGTTACGGACGGCGGAGTCTGTGACACGGCTGCATACGATATCGCACGCCCGCCGGAATGCCGGTAAGTTTTACCCGATTTATGATTGGAAGGATTCCGACGTCTGGCTTTATATCAAGGAACGCGGGCTGGAATTCCCTGAAATCTATATGCGGCTGTATGAGGCAGGTGTGCGGAAGAACCACCTGCGGCTCTGTGCATTCTTTGGGGATTGCAGTACCCAGGGCCTGCGCTGGGTCGCCGAGACGGATAACGACCTTTGGCAGCGCATTGAAAAACGGGAACCAAATGCATATCTTGTCCTGCTTTACTGGGATAGTGAAATGTTCCGGCGCTCCACCCATCAGCGCCGCAAACTGGAATCGGCTGCGGAGCAGAAAAATTACTGCGCCCTGTGCAAAGACATCCTGTTTCTCAACACGGAGAAATACACCATTGCCAGCGATACCAAAAAGCGCCTTGGCAACTGGCGAAGCCTTTTCCTTAAGACCTATGGCGTTGCCACAGAGCGGCATTACAAACGTATGTATGAAGGGCTGCTGTACGGCGACCCCAAATCGCGTATCCTGCGCATTCTCTGGACAATGATTTATACCGATTACAACACGAAGACGAAGGAGCCGAAACAATGAGCGAGATGGATTTATTTGCGCCGCTGTCCTCCCTGCAATGGGTTAGCTGGGAACAGCTGCGGGCCAATGACTATAACCCCAACAAGGTCAGCGAGGACAACCTGAAGCTGCTCACACAGTCCATCCTGACCAATGGCTGGACACTGCCCATAGTGACGCGGCCGGACTTCACGATTATTGACGGCTTCCATCGATGGACAGTCGCGGGACGGGAACCCTTGAAAACCAGACTCGGCGGCAAGGTGCCTGTTGTTATCGTAGACCACAAAGGGAATGAAACCGAGGACGTATACGGTACGATCACCCATAACCGCGCACGCGGCACGCATCTGCTCGAACCGATGAAAGCGATTGTCAAGCGGCTGCTGGATGAAGGAAAGACGGTGTCCGAGATTGGCAGGCAGCTTGGCATGAAGCCCGAAGAGGTGTTCCGGCTTTCCGGCTTCACGCGTGAGGACTTCCTTGCACTGATGACCCGTGGGCATGACAGCTACAGCAAAGCCGTTGTATATACGCATATATGACAGCCTGTTCCTGCCCATAAGAGCGGCGCTGGACGTATTCGGGCACGGGCCTATAACACATTACAGCAAAAGCCGCAGAGGGGACGACAGGCCGCCGCATGTACAAAAAGGTACTGTGACGGCCCCACCCCTCCGCCTGCGGGCGCGACGACCCCAATTTTCACGTAGTCAGTAAAGATTTTTTCCGGCAGTTCCGTTCCGCTTTCGGCACTGCCGGGGAAAGGAGATTGATTTTTATGGAAAACGGTAAAATCACAGCCGATATGGAGGTCAGCACGTCCGAACTGGCCTGCATCCTGGGTGTATCCGGACGGTATATCCGGCAGCTTGCCGAGGACGGACAGCTGAAAAAGACCTCAAAAGGAAGGTTCAAACTGTGCGATTCTGTTCAGAAATACATCGCTTCCCAGTCCAAAGAGGCGGGAAAAGATGAAGCCGGTTTGAAGCTGGAACGGGCACGGCGCACGGCCGAGGCAACGCTCAAGGCCTCCAAAGCGCAGATTGCAAAAATGGAGGTGGAAGAGCTGCAAGGCAAGCGGCACCGCAGCGAGGATGTTGCCGCTATGACCGAGGATTTGATTTATACCATCCGCGGCGCATTGCTGGCGCTCCCTGGACGGCTTGCTGTAGACACCTCCACTGCGAAATCGCCCAACGAGGCGGCGGAAATCATCCGTAAAGAGGTGCACGCCGTCATGCAGGATTTATCCGAGTACCGTTATGATCCGAAAAAATATGAGGAACGAGTACGGGCGCGGCATAATTTTGAGATTTACGGGGAGGCGGATTCCGGCGATGAAGCGATCTGAAACAAATGCCCTGAACGCGGTAGTTGCAAGGGTACTCGCGGGGATGAAGCCGCCGGACGACCTGACTGTGACCCAATGGGCCGAAAAGAAGCGGCGGTTATCCAGCGAAAGCAGCGCCGAACCCGGCCCGTGGAAAACGCGGCGCACGCCGTACCTCCGGGAAGTAATGGACAGCTTTACCGATCCGAGGATACGGCGGATCGTCATGGTTGCGGCTTCCCAGGTTGGCAAGTCGGAATTTGAAATGAACGTCATCGGCTACATTATGGATGAAGACCCCGGAAGTATCCTCTTCATCCATCCGACTACGATTGACGCGAAGGAATTTTCCAAGCTGCGGATTGCGCCTATGATCCGTGACTGCCCAACGCTGCGCCGGAAGGTGTCCGCGCCCAAGAGCCGCGACAGCGGCAATACCGTCCTGCAAAAGACCTATCCGGGCGGTATTCTCACGCTGTGCGGCTCGACCGAAGCCCATGCCCTGTGCTCTAAGCCCATTCGTTACGTGATTGGCGATGAACGTGACCGCTGGGCGGTTTCCGCAGGCAAAGAGGGGGACCCGTGGGAACTGGCAATGGCGCGGCAGACCACCTTTTACAATGCGAAAGCGGTCGAGGTCAGCACCCCGACCATTAAGAATGCCAGCGCCATCGAGGCATCCTACGGCGAGGGTACAATGGAGCATTGGAAATCCCAGTGCCCCCACTGCGGACAGTTCCACGAAATCCAGTGGGAAGATATCCATTACGAATATGAGGAAAGCATTGTCAATCAGCGCAGGGTGTTCAAAATCACAAAGATATGGTATACCTGCCCGGAATGCGCCGCCATATCCGATGAAGCGACAATGAAGCGCCAGCCAGCCCGCTGGGAAGCGGACAACCCTGCCGCGTATGCGGATGGCGTGCGTTCTTTCTGGCTGAATGCCTTTGTCAGCCAGTGGGCAAGTTGGGAATCTATTATTCTCAAGCATCTGAAAGCAACCGGGAATTCCCGGAAAATGCAGGTTGTTTATAATACCTGTTTCGGCCTGCTGTGGGAGGATCGGGGCGATTTGGAGGATGAGGGCAGCATGCTTTCCCGCCGGGAGGATTATGGTACCCGTGAGGACGGCAGCCCTGTCGAGCTGCCGGATGGCGTGCTGGTGCTGACCTGCGGCGTAGATACCCAGAATGACCGGCTGGAATATGAAGTGCTGGGCCACGGACACCTTGGAGAAACCTGGGGTATTCGTTACGGCATTATCCGGGGCCGTCCTGACGATGCCGAAACGTGGCAGCAGCTGGACGATGTGCTCGATCATATTTACCGTTTTTCGGATGGCTTGGGGCTGAAAATCAGCATGACTTTTGTGGATGAGGGCGGACATTTCACACAGGATGTACGTTTTCAGTGCCGGGAACGTATCGGAAAAAAGGTTTTCTGCATTAAGGGTTTATCTGGACTGGACCGGCCGTATACCGCTCCGCCGAAACAGATGAAGATCGTAATCAATCAGAGGGTAATCGGCATGTGCTGGCAGTATCAGCTTGGCGTAGACGCTGGAAAGCAGCTGATTATGGACAATCTGAAAGTAAAGAAACCCGGTTCAAAATACTGTCATTTTCCAAAGAGGGATGACTATGGGCCAGGCTACTTTGCCGGGCTGCTGTCCGAGCGGCTGGAACATGACCCAGCGAAAAGGCAGCCGTGGGTATGGAAGAAGATCCCCGGACATGACCGCAATGAGGCGCTGGACTGCCGTAACTATGCGCTGGCGGCGTTCAAAGCCCTGCCTGCGAATCTGGAGGAAATCGACCGGCGGCTGAAAATCGCCCGTGGGAGAGCGGTTCCGGCGGACAATACGGCGGCGCAGGCGGAAATCCAGCCCGCAAAGCGTACCGGCGCCCGGAAACAGGGCTCCGCGCTGGACAGATATTATGATGATTGGTAAGGTGATTTTATGGCAGACAGAACCGAGCTGCGGGCGCGGCTTGCCTTTTGGCAGGAGGCGCTTGCAAAGCTGCGCAAGGCATACCTTGCCCTGTTGGACGGCGGCGTAAAAAGCTACCGTTTAGACGATATGGAGCTGACACGGCTGGATTTGAGTTCACTCATCAAGCGTATTGAGGAAGCGGAAGCCAAAGTGGACGAGCTGACTGCACAGCTGGAAGGGCAAGGCCCACGCCGGGCGTTTGCCGTGCTTCCGCGCGACTTGTAGGTGGGCAAATATGTATCAGGACAAAAGAACCGGACTGCTCCTGCCAGACAGTGCCCGCCCAAAGGCGAGCGGCTACAGCGATGCCGGGGCCAGCCTGATCCGCCGGGCGCTGAAAGGGTTCCAGGCGCGGAGCGGTTCGCCGAACGAGGATATCAACTGGAATACCGCGACACTCCGCCAGCGTGGCCGGATGCTTTACATGGGAGCGCCGCTTGCGACCTCCGCCGTAAATACAAACCGCACGAAAGTGGTTGGTGTTGGCTTATCTTTGAAAAGCGCGGTAAACCGGGAGCTTTTAGGGCTGTCCCCGAAATCCGCCAAGGAATGGCAGAAGCGGACAGAAGCCGAGTTCCGGCTTTGGGCGGGCCGCAAACAGTATTGTGATGCAATCGGGATGAATAATTTTGATTCCCTGCAACAGCTTGCCCTTGTATCCTGGCTGATGTCGGGGGATGTATTCGCGGTGCTGAAACGCTATCCGGTTACACGGAACAGCCCCTATTCCCTGCGTATCCATTTGGTGGAAGCCGACCGCGTCAGCACGCCGGATACCATGGGCGGGCTGACCGGCTGGCCCGGCATTACCGATGGCCGGAATGACCAGACCGGGAACCAGATATTTGACGGCGTTGAAGTTGACGGGAACGGCATGGTCGTTGCCTATCACATCCGCAATACATACCCGTGGCAGCTCACCTTTGCCGAACCTACGGTATGGGCGCGTGTAGAGGCCTACGGGAAGCGGCTGGGCCTGCCCAATATCCTGCATATTATGAGCAGCGAACGCCCGGACCAGTACCGTGGCGTGACCTATCTGGCACAGGTGATCGAGCCGCTTTTGCAGCTGCGCCGCTATACCGAATCCGAGCTGATGGCAGCGCTGATACAGAGCTTTTTTACCGCATGGATCGTCACAAAGACGGACCCAAGCGGCCTGCCGTTCGACCAAATAGGGGATGGTATCGCGGGCGTACCGGGCGCAAATCCCGCAACGCATAAAACCCCATTTGACCCGAATGAGTATCAAATGGGGCCGGGTGAAGTGTTTCATTTGCCGCCGGGGGAAAGTATCGAATTCGGCAATCCCAATATCCCGACTGCGGGATTTGAGGCGTTTGTAAAGACGTTCTGTAAGCTGATCGGCGCGGGCTTGGGCATCCCCTATGACGTGCTTATCAAGGAATATAACTCCTCTTATTCGTCCGCGCGTGCCGCGCTGCTGGACGCATGGGAGGAGTTTCGTATGCGCCGGGTGTGGTTTGTGGATGATTTTTGCCAGCCGGTTTATGAGGTTTGGCTTTCGGAAGCCGTAGCCCGGGGACGTATCAAAGCGCCTGGCTTTTTTGATGACCCGCTGATCCGTGCCGCATGGTGCGGGGCGCGGTGGATCGGGCCGGTACAGGGCAGCCTTGAACCGCTCAAGGAAGTGAAAGCGGCAGTCCTGCAAATCCAGCACGGATTAAAGACCCACGAGCAGGTCACGCGTGAAACCGGCGGGGGCGACTGGGATGAAAACGTGGAGCAGCTGGCCGCAGAGAATGCCAGGCTGGCAGCGGCGGGCGGCGGCGGAATCCGCATGGAGGTTGACCCGAACGAAAAGGATGAGAACGAAGGGGGAGAAAATGAGTGAGTTTTTGGGATAAATTCCGTGGAAAGGCCAGGCCGGAGGCCAGGGGTGCGCCGGAGCGGTGCTATGCAATGTCCATGCAGAGTGACGGCAGTGCGGAAATCACGATGTATGGGGAGGTTGTCAAAACCCATCCAACGCACTGGTGGACGGGGAAGCTGTTGGAGGGCGATTATATTGCACAGGATGATTTTCTGCGTGATTTGGAAAACCTGTCTGGCGCAAGGTTTCTCACGATCCGAATGGACAGTGTCGGCGGGGATGCACTGGTTGGCATGGTGATCCATAACCGGCTGCGGGAGCTGTCCGGGAAGGGCGTGCGGCTGACGTGTATTGTGGACGGCGCGGCAATGTCCGCAGCGTCCATGATCATGTGCGCCTGCGATATTGTGAAAATCAACCCTTCCAGTCTCGTGATGGTGCACCGGTGCTGGAGCTCGCTTTGGGGCAGCTACAACGCGGACGACCTGCGGGAAATTACCGCAAAGCACGATGCTTATGACCGGGCGGCAGTGGCAGCATATCAGCGCCGGACAAAACTTTCCGAAGAAGAACTGCTGCGCATGATGAGTGAAACCACTTATTTGACCGGTGCGGAAGCGGTTGAAAAGGGCTTTGCAGATGAGCTGATTCAAGATGCGGAGCCGCTTGAAATTGCCGCCAGTGCCGATGGCCGTTTCCTGTTGGCTGGCGGGCGGCGGCTGCATCTTGCACCGGGGATGATTGCCCCTGGTATGTTTCCCGTGGCTGGGACAGAGGCACAAACACCGGCGCAGTCCGGTGAAGAGGATGGAGGAAATACGATGGCAAAAAACCTTGAAGAACTGCGGCAGGAAAACCCCGTGCTTGCGGCGCAGCTGATGGCGGAAGCGCAGGCTTCTGTTCTTGCGTTTGGAGCAGCACCCATTCCCGGTACGCCCGCCGCGTCTGCGGTACCTGCATTGCAGACGGCCCCGGCGGCGCAGGATTCCGGCACACCGGATCAGGTGCAGGCCGAACGGCTGCGGCTTCAGGAAATTGATAAACTTGCGGGCCTGTTCGATGCGGAAACCATTAACGCCGCCAAATACGGCGAGCATCCCTGTACTGCACAGGAAATGGTCTATCAGGCGGCGCAAAAGGCCGCGCAGCAGGGGCGGCAGTTCCTGGCCGCATTGGAGGCGGATACGGCTGCATCCGGGGCGCGGGACGTAAACGCAGCCGACGGCGCGGGCGGCGGCGCTACCAGCGGGGCAGAAACCCCGCAGATGATTGCCGCGCAGGCCAAAGCGGATGCCAGGGCATTCAATGAACGGAAAAAGGAGGTCAGATAATCATGTCTGAAAATCTGGTGCGTAAGGTTGGCGGGCGCGGACAGGATAACCTGATTGCAGGGCTGTTCCCCCGCGCCTTTACTACGGGCATAAAAATTGCGGCCGGGGCTGGTATGTTGGAGCGCGGCACAGTGCTGTCCGCCAAAGAGGACGGGACCTGTGAAACCATGGCGGCAGGCGGCAGCCCGGCCTATATCCTGGCGGCCCCTGTGGATGCTTCCGGGACGGCGGCTGTGGCCGCTGTTGCCTACCGCAGCGGGAATTTCAATCCCCGTGCGGTCATGGTTCATGAGGGCTATTCCCTGACCGCTGCCGATAAGGATACACTGCGCAAATACGATATCATTTTTACGGATATGTTGGAGGATTGAGCAATGGACATTTATGATACTTTGTACATGCTGGCAGCGATTGAGGAGCTGACCCCCGAACCGACTTTTTTCAAGCGGCGCTACTTCCCTACCGACTTGGCATCGGATGTGTTCGGTACATCCAAGGTGCTGGCCGATTACAAGGAAGGGAGCCGGAAGGCTGCGCCTTTTGTAGTCCCCAGAATTGGCGCGCTGCCTGTTGGACGCAGCGGATTCAGCACCTACGAGCTGGAGCCGGGTAACATTGCGATTTCCAAACCGCTGACGATTGACCAGCTGACCCGGCGCGGCTTCGGAGAAAGCATTATGAGCACGGTCACCCCGGAAATGCGTGCCCGCCGTCTGCTGATGGGCGACCTCAGCGACCTGTCCGCGCGGGTATCCCGTACCGAGGAATGGCTTGCCTGTGAAACCATGCTGAATAATGGCTGTATCATGCGCCACCAGACCGATAACCCGGAGATTTACGAGGATATTCCCGTCACGTTTTATGAGGGCGAAAACAACCCGGCCCTTTTCACTCCCGCCGCAAAATGGGAGCATGGGGCGGACGAACATACTCCGGGAAATTGGTATTATGACATTATTCAGATGGTGAAAATGCTGACCCGGCGCGGGAAAGCAGCCACGGATTTGGTTGTTTCCAATGACGTTGGCAACTTCCTGATGGAAGACCCATGGATTCAGTATATGATGGACAACCGCCGTGCGGATTACGGCGCAATCAATCCTGATGCGCTGACCGAATATGTAGTTTCTCTGGGACGGTTTAATTTCGGTGGCCGGAGGCTGGAAATCTTCGTCAATGACGGGACTTTTGAAGACCAGGACGGGAAGGATACCCCATTCTTAGAGGAAGGAAGTGCGGTTGTTACGGCTCCAAACTGCGGCAAGGGCCTGTACGGCGCAGTGACACAGAAGGAAATGGACAATCAGTGGCATACGCATGCAGGGATGCGTGTTCCGAACCGGATTTCAACCATCAAACCGCCTGCCGATGAGACGATTGTTTCCTGCCGTCCGCTGTTCGCGCCGAAAACGGTCAGCCCGTGGACAGCTGCGAAGAAAGTATTCGCTGCAGCCTGATTGAAAGGAGGATATTATGATTTGGATCAAATGCGGCACCTGCGGCACATCGCAGGGCTATAAAACCGCAGCGGACGGTAAGCTCACGCTTTCCCGGGAGGAAGAGGCGCGGCTTGTCGCACGCGGCGTGGCGGACTATGTGACACGTCCTGTCCTGAATGCCGTTCCGGACGCAGGAACGCCCGCAGATGGCATGGAGGAAAGCGGGCAGGGTGTACCCTTGCCCGATGGAGAAAACGCAGCGGAGGGCATGGCAGCAGACGACAGCGCCAATATTCCTGCATACGACATTGACATGAAAGCAGACCAGCTCCGTTCGCTGCTGAAACGACATGATATCCCCTGCAATTTCGGTATGTCCAAGGCGGATATGGTCGCGGCGCTGGACGCAGTTTTCCGGCCGGAGCAGCCCGCAGAGGAAGCGTCCGGCAACGGCGAAGCCCCGCCGGAGCTGGGTGCGGAGGGGCCGGTCGTATGAGCTTTAAGGATATGGTTGCCGCTGATATCCGCAATGTGTTTTTGAATACAGACGGGTTTGCGGAAATTCGTACCATTGAGTATGACGGGGAACGCTATGAAAATATTCCGATTGCACTGCCGGGCCCTACGCAGGAAGAGCGTCAGCAGACGGTGAAAAACCATACAGAAGGGCTTTTTCGTGTGTCTGCCGTCTTGCGCTGTGCCCTCTCTGATTTGGCGGGAAATCAGCCGAAAAAGGGTCAGCCGATCCGAATCAGTGACGAAGATGGTTTCTTTCACGAGTATTGCGTTGCTTCTTCCGTCTGCCGGATGGGGATGCTGCGAATCGGATTGGAGGCGACCGGCGAATGAGTGAAATCGGGAGCGTGTTTTCCGAACACAGCTATGGTGAGCATGGCATGATTGAAGTCATTGCCGAGGAGAAGCTGCAATATGCGATTGGCGTTCTGGACAGCATCGGCAAAGCGCGGCAGGCTGTGGGCTCCGCGCTTGCCCGCGCCGCTGCTTCCGGGAAGACGGCGGCAAAAAAACCGATTACAGAAGAGTACACCCTCAGCGCAAGCGAATTCCTAGCCCAAACAAAAAACATCAACTACTTTACCCGTTTATCATCGGGTGAAATCCGCGTTTCGTTCGGCTTTCGAGGCCATGTGATACCGCTTACAAAGTTCGATACCCGCGTTGACGGCAGCGGACGGGTGGTAACACGCGTAAAGCGAACAGGCACTGCTGAAACGCTAAACCACGCTTTTGCAGCTCGCATAGGTGGTCATTATGGCATTTATGAGCGTATCGGCGCTGACCGGTTCCCGGTCCGGCAGCTCTACGGACCATCCACACCGCAGATGATCGGCGCTGACAAGGCGGTATCAGATGCGATAGAAAATAAAGCGATTGAGACCTTTAAGAAAAGAATTGACCACGAAATTGTACGTGCTTTTAATGGCTGGGGGTGTAATCGGAAATGACAAAGGTAATTTTGCTGGATTGCTTGAAAGACTTCACCGAGGATACGGTCAAGGATTTGCTCTTGCCGGTAGAGTATCAAAAAGGCGATAAAGAACCGCCTGCGCCGCGTGCGGCAGCGGTTTACCGTACCCATATCCCGGATGGCAGGGCTTCGGATAAAAGGGCGCCTTATATCCTGCATCAGATTCTCACAGGGAAGGACGTACAGCCGCCCGGCCAGCATCCTGAAGCTGCTGCGGTGGTACGTTCTATTTTTTGTGTGTACCATCAGGATAAACAGGAGGGCGGGCTTGCGCTTCTGAACCTCATGGAACAGATGCGCATTTCTCTTTTGTCTCAGGGGTGGATTGGCAAACAGTTTCAGCTGGATACGCAGTCAGGCATGGAGTGCCTGGTCTATCCAGAGGAAAAAGACCATTTTTTTGCCGGTGAAATGATTACCGTCTGGCGTATGCCGCCGGTTACCCGGATAGATGTGGCGCGGGTTGTACATGGTATGCCTCCATATGACCCGAAAGCACGCCATCTGGAAGAAACGTTCAAATTGAAAGGAAGCGATGAAAATGGCAAAGAAAACGATTGATACTAACCCTGAAACTGTAAATACAGCATTGACAGGAGAAGCCGCTCCTGTCAGCAGGCCGGAGGCCAACACATCCGGCTTTTATATTTATCTCGGGCCGAATCTGAAAGGCTTGATTCAGACGGGCACTATTTTCCGCGGAGACCGGGCGAATGCCCTGCATGCGGCTGCTGCTGCGATTGAAAAGCATCCGCTTGTAAAAACGCTGATCGTTTCAGGTGATGCTTTGCCGGACGTGTACCCGAAAGTAAAGACCCCAGGCAATGCCCTGTACGCCAACTATCAAAAGCTGGCGGGAAAGTGAGGTAAGCTATGGCAACTCTTGGCGTTCGCGTACACGAACAGGCCACATCGGTCAGTACGCCGAATGAGGCGAAGGTAAGCATCCCATTTGTTGTGGGGACTGCGCCCGTCCATTCGGCGAGTAAGCCTGCAAAATCCAATACGCCGGTACTGGCGACCAGCTGGGACGAGGCAGTCGAAAAGCTCGGCTTTTCCTACGACTGGAAGAAGTACACGCTCTGTGAATTCATGTACTCCCACTTCCAGCTGTTTGGCAGCCAGCCGGCGATTTTCTGCAATATCCTTGACCTCTCCACGATGACGGAAACCGTAGAAGCAAAGGAATTTACGGTTGTCAGCCGACAGGCCACCCTGCCGATCGACACGATTGCAGACACCCTGAAAATAACGGCCCAAGTGCTGGTTGACGGCGCGGAACAGGAGACGCTGCTGGAACAGGATACCGATTACAGCGTTTTCTATGACCGCGATGATACGGATACTTATGTCTGTATCGTGGAGCTACTGCCGGATAGTGCGGCTTATGACGCGGTTTCTCTTCGCGTTAGCTACACTGCCGTTATGCCGGATACTGCAACGATGGCCGATGTGGTTGACGGTGTAGCACAGGTAGATGCTGCTATGACGGTGGTCGGTATTGTGCCCGACCTGATTTGTGTGCCCGGATGGTCGCATGTCACAACAGTTGCGGCAGTTATGGCAACGAAAGCTGCTGCAATCAGCGGTTTGTTTAAGGGTAAGGCCATTATCGACTGCGACAGCGGGAAAAACGGCGTGCGGGAATACTCCGAGCTTTCCGCTTACAAGAATAAAAACAATTTCGTAGATGAAAACCAGATTCTTTGCTGGCCGATGGTCAGGCTTGGAGACTATGTTTTCCATCTGTCCACCCAGCTTGCGGGCCTTATGGCAAAGGTGGATACGGATAACCGGGGCATTCCCTATGAATCTCCCAGTAACAAAAATCTCAAAATGGATGCCTGCTGCCTGGAGGATGGCACAGAGGTCAACCTTACCTGGCCGCAGGTGGAGATGGTTGCAGGCGATTGGGGCGTTGTCACCGCAATCAACTTCATGGACAGCGGTTGGAAAGCAAAGGGCAACTATACCGCGTGTTTTCCCGGAAATACGGACGTAAAAGACCAGTTTATCCCGGTATCGCGTATGTTTGACTATATCGGCAATACGCTGATCCGCACCTTCTGGCCCAAGCAGGACAAGCCCCTCACGAGGACGCTTCGGGATTCCATCATTCAGACCTGTAACTTCTGGCTTGGCGGTCTGTGCAGCAGCGGTTACCTTTATGGGGCACGGTGTGAACTGCTGGCGGAGGAAAATCCGCTGACAAGTCTTTTGGCAGGCCATATCACACTGCACGTCTATAATGCTCCGCCTGTCCCGGCGCAGCTGATCGAATTTATTCTTGAATATGACGTTTCCTATATGGAGACGGCGCTGACGGCATAAGGGGGTATGCACGATGATCTATCCAAACGCACATGTAGACTATTTGATGTACGAAAACGGGGTTACGCTGATTGGTGTCGGCAAGGTCAAAATGCCGCCTATTAAGTATAAAACCATTCCTGCAACTGGAGCCGGGCTTATGGGTGACGTAACGATCCCTTTGGCAGGCATGATCGAGCCTTTAGTGGTTTCGATCGACTTTACGAGTGTTACTGATGCAATCGTAAATCTGGCGACAAACCAATGGCATGATGTTGCTGTGTATGTAGCAAATCAGTATTTTCGTACAGAAGCACGGATTGAGGAGATGGAAAGCACCCGGTTTGAAATGTCTATCCGTCCCATTGAAATTAACCATGGAACGATTGCAACGGCGTCTTCTGCTGATGCTTCCGGTACGTTCAGCGTGTGCAGGTATGCGGTATTTAAGAACAATAACAAGGTAGTTGACATTGATCAGTTCAATCAGATCCATGTCGTCAATGGCGTGGACTGCGCTGCCGCAGTGCGTGAAGCAATCGGCATGATGTAATGATAACCCGTGCCCGGTTTGGCGTATTGGCCAAACCGGGCAGCGCTTTGAAAGGAGCTTATACTGTGAAAAAGCAAAAATGCCCCGATTTTAGCATCGGAGCAACACAAAAAGACTCACACGGTGAGCCAAAAATTTCCATATTTCCACCTAATCTACGCGTTAGGCGCACCTGCACATCGACTTACAAATGGGTGGATGCACTCGAAGTTGATGCCGGGATGCCTCAAAATCAATTTGAGTATAACATGGATATAAGAAAAAAGCAAGTTTTGCGGCAACTTTTTTCATTCCTATTTGTGCCGGGTGCCGCCCCGGCATGGTGATTTTTATGAATACTAATACCTCTATTGACCTGTCTGAAGACTACGGCACATCCCCGGATGCAGCGGTACAGCTGGAAAAGGAAGCCCGGCAGGAAGACGATATTGGCACTTACGTCCATGAATTCAGCCGTCCCTTTACGTGGAATGGGCGGACTTATGAACGTATGACATTCCGCTGGGATTCACTGACCGGCGCGGACCATCTTGCAGCAGAAAACGAACTTATGATTCTTGGAAAAACGCTGGTCATCCCGGAATATACGGGGATGTATCTGTGCAGCATGGCGGCCCGTGCCTGCGCCGAGCGTCAGGAGGATGGAAAGCGCGTATTAGATGCACAGATACTGAAAACGATCCCTGTACGTGATTTCAGGACGATTTGCAGGCAGGTGCAGGGTTTTTTGCTTCGTGCGGGGTCGGCATCGGAAAAGACGGACTCTGGCTCCACAAAACGTTCCTGATCCTGTCAAAAGAATACCATACTGATATTTCGTATTGGGCGTCACAGCCGCTGCGGAGCCTTGACAGCTGGTTTCGCGCAATCAACGCTTTAATACCTGGGAAGGAGGATGCTGCAAATGGCGGATAGGAAAGAATATGAGGTTCTGTTCGGCCTGAATGCCCGCATGAACAGCGGATTCAGCAGCACCTTTTCCCGAGCAAAGGCGGAATTTGCCCAGCTGGGAAGTGAGATACAGAACCTTCAAAAGGTACAAGCGAATATATCGGGTTATCAAAAGCAGCAGGCGGCAGTCGATAAGACCGCCGCCAAGCTCGACCGGCTGAAAAAAGAAGAACAGCTGATGCAGC
>CAJUSB010000063.1 GCA_910589115.1 uncultured Clostridia bacterium
CCAGAGGGCAGCGCCCTCTGGCGGAACGGCAGTTGAACACCTCCTTGTGATTATATCAGATTCAGTCGAAAAGAGGAATCCCATGAACGAAATTACCCGCACCCTGCTGGCACCAGGTGTGCGCTTGACCTGTGTTACCACCGGCCAATTCAAAACTGCGGTGATGAGCGCGAATTTCCTTTTGCCGCTCAGTATCCCCCATGTGTCAGCCTTTGCTGCATTGCCCCATGTGCTCCGCCGCGGCACAGCCGCATATGCCGGCCTGTACGCACTCGGCGGTGCGCTCGAAAATCTTTACGGCATGCGCGCTGAACCGGTCGTCCGCGCACACGGCGAAACTCTTACCATCGGCCTGGTCGCCGATGCGCCCGATGAAGCCTACGGCGGCAAAGGCCTCACCGCCCGCGCCGCAGCTCTGCTGCTTTCCTTCTTCACGTCCCCTTACCTGCCGGATGGACAGTTTTGCACGGATTACGTTTGCAGCGAAGCCGCAAACCTGTCCGACCGCATCGCCGCACGCAAAAACGAACTGCGCTCCTGGGTCATCCGCCGCCTGTGGGAACTGATGTGCGCCGAAGAACCTTTCGGCCGGAACGAATTGGGCACCTCCGAAGAAGCTGCTGCCCTGACCCCCGCACAGCTGATGGAAGCCTATCAATTCCTACTGCAAAACGCTCCGCTTGAACTCTTCTACTGCGGCGCGCAGCCGCCCGAGCAGGCCGCCGAGGCCTTCCGCGCTGCCCTCCCGCCACGCGGGAACCATTTCGCCCCGCTGCCCGAAACCCTGGTTTTTGCGCAGCCGCCCCACGGCAGGCAGCATTTCGAGGAATCCCTGCCCGTCACACAGGGCAAGCTGACCCTGGGGTTCCGAACCGGCATCACCAGCGCTGACCCACGCTATCCGGCGCTGATGCTGGCCAATGCCGTTTTTGGCGGCACGACCAGCTCCCGCCTGTTCCGCAATGTGCGTGAAAAGCTGTCCCTGTGTTATTATGCAACCAGCCAATGCTTCCGCTTGAAAGGCGTAATGGCCGTATCCTCCGGCATCGACAACGAAAACAAATCGGTTGCACAGGCGGAAATCCTGCACCAGCTGGACGATTTACAGCAGAACGGCCCCACAGAATCCGAGCTGGAAACTGCACGCCGCTCAATACTGACCGGCCTGCACGCAATGGCAGACAGCCCGATGTCGCTTGAAGCCTTCTGGCTCGATCAGGCAGTTGCTGGGCTTGACTGGCCGCCCGAAACACTGGCTGAACGCATTGCACAGGCTTCCGCCGCAGAGGTCACCGAAGCCGCAAGATGCATTGTGCCGGACACCACATTTTTCTTGAGGGGGACAGCGAAGAAATGAGGCTGCATTTTGACCGCGTGCACGAAACCGTGCACACCCGCACGCTGGCGAACGGCCTGCGGATCTCTTATCTTGAAAAGCCTGGTTTTTCCAAGTGCTTTGCCATGCTGGCGACCGACTTTGGCTCTTGTGACGCCTGCTTCACGGCAGAAGGGCGGCGCTGGCAGCTTCCGGCGGGTGTCGCGCATTTTCTGGAACATAAAATGTTCGAGGACGAGGACGGCAATGCCCTGCAAAAGTTTGGGGCGACCGGCGCCTCTCCGAATGCGTTCACCAGCCGCACGATGACGGCCTATCATTTTTCCTGTACAGAACGTTTTTGGGAAAATCTTGAAATCCTGTTGAAATTCGTTTTCACACCTTATTTTACTGAAGAAAACGTTGCAAAAGAACGCGGCATTATCGCGCAGGAAATTGGAATGCTGGATGACACGCCAGGCTGGCGCGTTTACGGCGGGCTGTATGAAGGTCTGTACCGTGAGCACCCGGTTCGCATTTCAATCGCGGGTTCGTGCGAATCCATTGCAGAAATCACTCCTGAACTGCTGTACGCCTGCCACCGGACGTTTTACAGCCCGTCCAACATGGCGCTGGCTATCTGCGGGACGGTAGATTTTGACCGTCTTTGTGAGGTAGCTGAACGCCTGACGCCGCCGGCCTCACCGGAACCGCCGCAGCGGGACTATGGCATCCGGTCAGCGGCTGTGTACCAGCGGGAAGTTGTCCACCGAATGCAGGTATCCCAGCCGCAGGCGCTGCTTGGCTTCCGCGATACGCCTTTGGCGGAGGGTGAGAGTTGGCTTCGCCGTCTGCTGCTGGGAGATTTGTGCCGCCGTCTGCTGAGCGGCCCGGCTTCACCGCTGTATGCACGATTATTTGAACAGCGGCTGATCACCCAGGGATACAGTTCGGAATACAGCATATTCCCGGAGGCCGCAGCGGCAATTTTCGGCGGGGAAACCCGTGACCCGCACGCCTTGCGTGCTGCACTGGAGGACGAAGTGCGCCGCTGTGCGGAAGGAGTTTCCGAGGAATCCTTTGTGCGCACGCTGCGGGCACTGCATGGAAACTGCCTGCGGGTCTGTGATGATCCGGCGACTTATGTCCGGCGCGAACTGTCCGCGCTGTTCCGCGGCGAGCATTATGCTGCCTTTGCCGAATATCTGGACGGATTCACGCAAGAGGAAGCCAGTGCGTGTTTTGCGCGCTGGACGGAATCGTCTCAGTCGCTGGTACTGCCACTTTCTGCGGATGAAAGCTCAAGCACGAAAGGAAACGCGCAATGACCAATACAATCGCATTCCCGGCGCTGGGCCTGGAATTCACGCTCAACCGGGTTGCATTCTCTCTGTTCGGGCTGAATATCTACTGGTACGGCATTATTATCGCGTTTGGGTTTCTGCTTGCGGTGTTATATTTGAATCACCGGATTACGGCGTTTGGCTTTACGAGCGACCATTTATTTGACTGTCTGCTCTGGGCGATACCGACGGCGCTGATTGGAGCGCGGGCCTATTATGTTATTTTCCGCTGGGACTATTACAGCGCACATATTCATGAAATTTTGAGCACGCGTTCCGGCGGCATGGCGATATATGGCGGAGTGATTGGTGCGCTGCTGGCGGTCAGCCTATACGGCCTCCGGAAAAAGCTGAACATTCCGTCGATGTTTGATGTAGCGGCCATGGGGCTGCTGATCGGGCAGTTGATCGGGCGCTGGGCCAATTTCGTCAATGCGGAAGCGCACGGCGGCGAAACGGACTTCATACTAGGCATGAGCATAAATGGCGGTGCACCGGTCCACCCGACTTTTCTATACGAATCACTTTGGAACCTAACCGGCTTTTGCATTCTCCATGTGATATCGAAGCGTCATTATCGTTTTCGCGGCCAGCTATTTCTGGGATATCTGGTCTGGTACGGTGCGGGACGTTTCTGGATAGAGGGGATGCGGACAGACAGCCTATATATTGTTGGCACAGGCATCCGTGTTTCGCAATTACTTTCGGCGGCTGCGGCAGTCGTAGGCGGCATCTTGTTATATATATGTTTCCGCCGTGGCATACAAACGCTGAACCAACTTTGGAACCCACACGCCAAACCGTAACGCCGGGGCGCTGCCCCTGGACCCCGCGCCTGCGCGGCGCACGCCAGAGGGCGCTGCCCTCTGGACTCCCGCTGGGGCTTATGCCCCAGACCCCGAGATGCTGCGCATCTCCGCCTCGCCTGCGGGCGGGACGGGGGCTTTGGTGCGGTATCAACTGTTCAGCTTACAAGACCGGCCCGCCAAAAGCAGGGCGGGCCGGTCGGCTTCATACGGAATAGTTTCTCAATATTTACCATTGTTTTAATTTTTATCTGGAGGTACAATCTATGAGTGCATCAATCATCAGCGGCAAAGAAATCTCCGCGAAACTGCGCGGCAGAATCAAAGAAGAAACCGAAGCACTGTGCCGCGAAGGCATTACGCCCGGACTGGCCGTTATCCTGGTTGGCAGCGATCCGGCCAGCACGATTTATGTCAATAACAAGGAAAAAGCCTGTGCAGAATGCGGTTTTTACAGTGAAAAACACGTATTGCCTGCTGACACGACAGAGGATGAACTGCTTGCACTGATCCGCAGGTTGAATGATGATCCAAAGATACATGGTATTCTCTGCCAGCTGCCGCTTCCGGCGCACATCAGCGAAGAAGCCGTCATCCGCACGATTGCCCCCGACAAGGACGTGGATGCATTCCACCCGGTCAATGTCGGCAAAATCATGGTTGGCGATTATGATTTCCTTCCCTGCACACCGGCCGGTGTAATGGCAATGCTGGATGAATGCGGCATTGATCCGGCTGGCAAGCACTGTGTTGTAGTCGGACGTTCCAACATTGTTGGCAAGCCGATGAGTATGCTTCTGCTGCACCGTCACGGAACAGTGACTATTTGCCACAGCCGCACCCATGATTTGCCTGCGGTCTGCCGTTCGGCTGATATCCTGGTCGCCGCTGTCGGAAAGGCGGGCTTTATCACAGCTGATATGGTGAAAGATGGTGCAGTCGTAATTGATGTCGGCATCAACCGCACCCCAGAGGGCAAGGTTGTAGGTGACGTATGCACCGCCGATGTTGCCAAAAAAGCATCCTTTATTACACCGGTTCCGGGCGGCGTAGGCGTCATGACAATTACAATGCTGATGCAGAACACACTGAAGGCCGCAAAAATGCGCAGCAGCGGACATACCACCCTTTAAGCGCCTGCACATTTTTTTACAAACTGCGCAGTTTTTTGACAAATTACCTTGCAACGGATACTAAAATGCGCTATAATAGGGTCAAGAAAACAAAATTAGCGGCAGCCGCCCAGGGATCCTACCCCCCGAGCGGCCTGTATGTGGCAGCCTACCTGCCGCACACAACGACATTGCGTCGCACCGCACACCCCATTATACCTCTTTCCAGCCCTTTTTTCAAGGGGCTAGGACGCTTTTTGCTCCCCGTTTTTGGTGTGGCCCGGCCGCCAGAGGTTTTTCCCCCTCTCTATCTTTCTGTGCCAAGCTGGCGCTGCATCATTTGCGAATCCCCATTTTTGATCCTGATCCACTACTTTACCTTACAACCCATCCTAGATACTTTCAGAGCAGACATGTTTTATATTTGGGGAGCGAAAGTGCAAGAATAAGAGGCCCTTTATGGGAACTCGCGTGCGGATGTGTTCGTCGTTTCCGTTTACATACTTCGTGTGTGACGCTGTGTGCGGCTTTCCGGCAACGGAATGGCCTGCAACGGCGTTTTTTTGTTTTCCGGCGGGGGAGCAGGCGGAGCACACCGCCCCCCTGCGGCGTGCTCCACACCGCTTTGCCTCTTCCAGCCTGAACACACGAGCTGCACTGGGTCTCTTTGAGGCCCTTTTTGCATTTATCCCGATAATCATTCCCGCATCCCGCAATATCCCCGCCCGCCCCCCTCACTGCCTGAATTACATTTCAGATAGTACACAAATTGAAAACAGCCTATCCCCTAAATTTGACCGTATGTCCAGCACGTTTTTCCTGTATGCATAGCCGCAGAAGTCGAAATTTTTTGAAAATTTTTTCCGAATCACTTGCAATATCCATCCTAACGTGTTATACTGTATCTGTTAGTTTCGGATAGTTAAGGTCAAGGAGTGGGGAAACCCACTCTTTCTTATTGAATATGCCACAGCAGCATATTCTATATTGCCGCACGGCAGGAGGTTTTTTTATGCAGGCAAAAGAACTGATCCGCCGCGTTTCTGAAATGGCACTCCCGCTTTGCGATGCAAACGGCGTTGTGCTTTGGGACGTGGAATTTGAAAAAGAAGGCGGCATTCAGCTGCTTACCATCACAATCGACCGCGATGGCGGCGTCGATATCAGCCAGTGCGAAGCAATTTCCCGCGCAATCGATCCGATGCTCGATGCAAAAGAATTCGATTCCCTGCCCGCCTATACACTCTGTGTATCATCAGCCGGGCTGGAACGCAAACTGAAAAAACCTGCGCATTTTGAGAAATTTATCGGTGCAAAGGTTGAAATCCGCTTCTATAAACCGATTGATGGTGCGAAATCCGTTCAGGGTATCCTTTCCGGCTATGATAACGGCTGCATCACGCTTGAACAGGATGGCAATAGCCGAATCTATGAGCCGGGTGATGTTGCAGTCTGTCGGCTTGTGGTAGATATTTGAAACCGGATTGTTCTCCTCTATCCTGATCCTTAGTCCTTACAATATTTTACGGGTTAGTGCCGGTAAAAACCGGTAGAACTTTGTCCCTACGTCCCGCCCGCAGGCGAGAGAGGGAGTCCAGAGGGCGGCAGCCCTTTGGTGCCCGCCGCAGAGGCGGCCGCTCCGGCGAGGAGCGGGAGTCCAGAGGGCAGAGCCCTCTGGTGCCGTCCGCAGAGGACATCCCCCCGTATACCGCATTCTTTATAAAGGAGTGATTCACAAAAAATGGCCAGAAGGAAAAAGGCGGAAAAGGAAGCCCCCAGAAGTATCTTTGAAAATAAAGAATTCTTCCTCGCGCTCGACCAGCTCGAACGCGAAAAAGGCATCCCGGTCGACTATATGCTCGACCGCGTCGGTCAGGCCCTGATTACCGCCTATAAACGAGAAAACGACGGCATGACCGATAATATCTATGTAATCCCCAACCGCGCAGAATCGACTATCCGCATGTTCGTAAGAAAAACCGTTGTCGATGACGTTTACGAGCCCTATGAGGAACTTTCCGTCGAAGAGGCCCGCGAATATAAACCCGGCGCCATGCTGGGCGATATCATCGATATCGACGTACCTACCCGCTATTTCAGCCGCATCGCCGCCCAGACCGCGAAACAGGTCATTATCCAAGGCATCCGCGAAGCCGAACGCGGTATGGTCCTCTCCGAATTTGAATCCAAAGAACATGAGATCCTTACCGCCCAGGTTTCCCGCATCGATCCCCGCTCCGGCAGTATTATCCTGGAAATGGTCTCCCAGGGCGAAAAGACCGAAGCCGTCCTGACCACCAGCGAACAGGTCCCCGGCGAGCGCTACGAAGAAGGCGACCACGTCAAGGTCTACGTTATCGAAGTGCGCAAAGGCACCCGCGGCGCACAGGTCATGATTTCCCGCACCCACCCCGGACTGGTCAAGCGCCTGTTTGAACTCGAAGTGCCCGAGATCCATGACGGCATTGTAGAAGTAAAGTCCATCGCCCGCGAAGCCGGAAACCGTACCAAAATCGCTGTTGCCGCGACCGACAGCAACGTCGATCCCATCGGCGCATGTGTCGGCACACGCGGCGCACGCGTCGGCAGCATCGTGGAAGAGCTCGGCGGCGAAAAAATCGATATCATCAAATGGTCAGAGGATACCGCCGCCTTTGTTTCGGCAGCACTCGCCCCGGCCGATGTCATATCAGCCTCACTCCAGCCGGACGGCAAAAGCTGCCGCGTTATCGTACCCGATGACCAGCTGAGCCTTGCAATCGGCAAAGAAGGACAAAATGCCCGCCTTGCTGCCAAATTAACCGGCTGTAAAATTGATATCGCACCCGCTTCTCAGGCGCATACACTTCCCGACCTTTCCCCGTTGAATGCACTGCTGAATAATTCACACGAGGAAGACGGCGCAGCTGAATCAGACGGCGTTTCTGAACCGGACAGCATTCCCGTTCCCGAACCGGGCGGCGTTTCCGAACCGGACAGCATTCCCACTCCCGAACCGGGCGACGTTTCCGAACCGGACAGCATTCCCACTCCCGAGCCGGACGATGTTCCCGAACCGGAAACGCTTCCCTCCCCTGAACCGGAACCCACACCGGATCATAGGCTCGTCCTGGATATTGAAGCCATCGCAAGGGAAGTCCTGGAAAGCAGCCCCTCGCCAGACCCCACTGTCGCACCGGAGACAACGCCGGAACATTCCGCCACTGATACAACAACCAAACCCACAGCCGGATAAGGGGGTACGCAAATGCAGAAACAGCGCAAAATCCCCATGCGGCAGTGCCTGGGGTGCCGCACCATGTTCCCAAAGCGGGAGCTTATCCGTGTCGTGCGTGCCCCTGACGAGGGCGGTATTTCATTGGATTTCAAAGGCAAAGCCCCCGGGCGCGGCGCATATCTTTGCGGCAAGCCGGAGTGCCTGAAAAAAGCACGCAAATCCAGGGCACTGGAACGTGCATTTGGCTGTCCGGTTCCGCCGGAGGTCTATGACGCGCTGGAAGCGCAGCTGAAGGAGGCGACAAATGACGGATAATGGCATTTGCAGCCTTCTGGGGCTGGCCAAGCGGGCCGGCAAGCTGGCAGCAGGAGATGAACCCGTTCGCGAACTGCTGCAAAGTGGCGTGATCCGCCTGGTGCTGCTCGCATCGGACGCAGGCGCAGCATCCACGCGGCAAGCGGCATTTGCCGCCGGACGTGCAAAAGCCCCGCTGCTGACCCTGCCCGTTGATAAAGAAACGCTTGGCGGCGCACTGGGCCGAAAAACCTGTGCCGTATGTGCGCTCAGTGACAGCGGTTTTGCCGCCAAAGCGGCAGAAAAGCTCGCAGCGCTTGACCCATCCCTCTGCCCGGCGGCGGAAACGCTTGCAAAACAGCACGCACGTTTCCAGTCGCGCCGCGGCATAAAGAAACACCGCAGCCCGGAAGCGCAGCCTTCTGCCCCGCACCGTACCGCAACGCCGGGAACGAACCGTCCCCGCAAGCCAGGAAATACGGAGCCGGGCCGCAGCCAACCGCCTGCGGCAGGGCACAGCAGACCCGGCGCACGCAGGCCGTCCAAGGCAGGCGCAAATCCGCGCCGGAACCGTCCCGCAGCCCGACAGAATACACGCGCGGGCATTCGGAACAAGCAGCAAAAACCAGCCGGTTTCTCCGGCTGACGATATAGATTTCGGGCGTTCCCGCCCGATTGGTGGCACAGGCCTGTCCGGGAATCGAATCAATGGCAGCTGATGAAGCATTCTTTCGCCGGACGAAAAATTTTTGCAGGAATACCGCACGTATTGCAGAAAAATGAAGCAAATGAAACGGAACTGTTCCCGTCCGGGCGGCGGTTGGAAGGTTCCCGAACAGGTCTGATGAAAAGATTACGGAGGTGAGCGCCCATGGCGATAGACAACAAATACCGGGTACATGAAGTTGCAAAGGACTTCAGCCGGAACACAAAAGAGATCACCGATATTCTGACCCAATACACCAAAGCGCCGAAAAACCACATGCAGGTGCTGGATGATGAGGATCTCTCGGTGATATTCGAGGTGCTGACGCAGTCCAATCAAGTTGTGGAGATTGAAGCAGTGCTTCAGGCGCAGCAGGAGCAGCGGGAAAAGCAGCTTGCTGCGGCACGTGAGAAAGCCGTCAAGCAGCAGGCAGCGGCACGCGCCCAGCAGCCCCAGCAGCAGAAGAGCGATGCACCGCGCGCAGAGCGCGAGCAGAACCGCGACCGTTCAGGCCGCAGCCGGGGCGGCCGCCAGCAGGGCGGAAAACAGCAACAGCCTGCAAAGCAGTCCCAGCAACAGCAGCAGCCCGCAAAGCAGCAGTCACAGCAGGGCGCGAAACAGCAGGCTCCGCAGCAGGCCAAACAGCAGCCCGCAAAGCAGCAGTCCGGCGGCAGACAGCAGGCACAGCCTGTCCAGCAACCCGCCGCGAAGCAGGATAACGATGCACCGCGTCCGAGCAAGGTCAAGCAGGTGCACCGAATTGATACGCGCGGCACAGGCGATGTGAACCTTGCCAAATATGACGAACGCATTGATTCCCTGGTGCCTGAAAAGGCGAGCCGCATGGGCGCAGGCAAGCAGAAGCTGACCAAGCGCAGCGAGCAGCGCGGCAAGCAGCAGGTATCGAGCAAGCGCCGCGCGGAGGAGCAGGAAAAGATGCGCCGTTTGCAGCGGCAGCAGCAGATGGCCGCCGCGAAGAAGGTACAGCTCAAGGTCATGATTCCCGATGAAATCAACGTCGGCGAACTGGCGCAGCGTCTCAAGCGCACGGCTGCGGACGTCATCAAAGAGCTGATGAAGCTCGGCGTAATGGCCTCTATTTCGGAGAGTGTTGATTTTGATACGGCGTCACTGGTCGCTGAAGAAATGGGCGCGAAGGTCGAAAAGGAAGTCCACATCACGATTGAGGAGCGTTTGTTTGACGAATCCGAAGATCAGGAAGCCGATCTCGTACCGCGCGACCCGGTTGTGGTAGTTATGGGCCACGTTGACCACGGCAAGACCTCGCTGCTGGATGCGATCCGTAAGACAAAGGTAACCGAGGGCGAGGCAGGCGGCATCACCCAGCACATCGGCGCATACCGTGTGCAGGTTGGCGAGAAGCCGATCACCTTCCTGGATACGCCGGGCCATGCAGCTTTTACGTCCATGCGTGCACGCGGCGCACAGGTGACGGATATTGCGATCCTGGTGGTAGCGGCGGATGACGGCATCATGCCGCAGACCATTGAGGCAATCAACCATGCGAAAGCGGCCAGCGTGCCGATTATTGTTGCGGTGAACAAGATCGACAAACCGGGCGCAAACCCGGACCGGATTCTCCAGCAGCTGACCGAGTATGAGCTTGTACCCGAGGAATGGGGCGGCGATACGGTTGTATGCCAAATTTCGGCCAAGTTCGGACAGGGGATTGAAAACCTGCTGGAAATGGTGCTGCTGACTGCCGAAGTGCAGGAGCTCCGCGCGAACCCGAACCGCCAGGCCAAGGGTACGGTTATTGAGGCGAAGCTCGACAAGGGCCGCGGCCCGGTTGCGACGGTACTGATTCAGAATGGTACGCTCCATGCGGGTGATGTACTGATTGCGGGCACGGCAGTTGGCCGCGTCCGTGCGATGACGAATGATGACGGCAGGAAGATCCAGGCAGCAGGCCCGTCTGTCCCGGTCGAGATTATTGGTTTGGCCGAGGTGCCGGGTGCAGGTGATATTTTCTACGCGGTAGATGATGAGCGCATGGCGCGTGCGTTGGTTGAGCAGCGCAAGGAGAAGGAAAAGGAAGAGCGCAACAAGCGCTTCCACAAGGTAACGCTTGATAATCTGTTTGATTCGATTCAGGAGGGACAGATTAAGGAGCTGAATATTATTGTTAAGGCTGACGTACAGGGTTCGGTCGAGGCAGTGCGCACGTCGCTTGAAAAGCTGACCTGTGATGAAGTCCGGGTGCGTGTAATTCACGGAGCTGTCGGCGCGATCAATGAATCGGACGTGATGCTGGCGAGTGCATCCCATGCGATTATCGTAGGGTTTAATGTACGTCCTGAGCGTGCGGCGGCAGAATCCGCGCAGATTCAGGGTGTAGATATGCGTATGTATCGCATTATTTATGACTGCATTGAAGAGATGGAGCAGGCGATGAAGGGAATGCTTGCGCCTAAGTTTAAGGAAGCAGTCCTGGGCCATGCGGAGGTACGCACGACTTTCCGGGTATCGGGAGTTGGCACGATTGCGGGCTGCTACGTGCAGGACGGCAAGATCCAGCGTTCGGCACAGCTGCGGGTGCTGCGTGACAATGTTGTGATCCATGAGGGTGTACTGGCTTCGCTCAAGCGGTTCAAGGATGATGTCAAGGAAGTTGCGGCGGGCTATGAATGCGGCTGCGGTCTTGAGAATTTTAATGATATTAAGGATGGGGACGTATTCGAGGCCTTCATAATGGAAGAAATCAAGCAGTAAGCCCCGGCGGATGTCCTCCGCAGACGGCGCCAAAGGGCTCTGCCCTCTGGACTCCCGCTCCTCGCCGGAGCGGCGCCCTCTGCGGGCAGCACAATTTTTTCGAGAAAAAATTGACTAAAAGCTTCACTCCCGCTGCGGCGGGGACGGGAGCTTTTAGTTTTTTTGTTATTTTTCTGAATTTGGGGTATCTGCCTGCAAAAATCACATGACTCTTCTATAAAAATACCGTTTTGTAATTGCATTTTCCCGCGTCATGCGGTATACTGAAAGACAACGATGGGAAAACCGATACTGTCTTGACACGCAGCAAAACGGCCCTGAATGCTTCAAGGCGCTATCGCAGCATGGTTAGAGATACTGCTCGAAAAAAGGGAGTTATAATGTGCGCCTGCAGGCTGTAAAAATAGGAAACCGCTGGCGGGACAAGGCTGGCGGTTTTCCCAACGGGGGGCGGTGCGGATGGAAAACGAAGAAGCGGTAAAGAATGATTTCAATGAAATTGCCGGGCTGCCCGCCCCGCCGCGCTGGAATCATAATAATTGTTATTTTGGATATTTGATGCAATTTTTACCTGAATGTTTTGAACGTTGTCTGTAGATTGGCTGCGCTGCCGAATTTGTGCATGAACCTGCTCAAAAACGGCAGACTGAAAGAGGACCCGCACAGTGCGGTTGTATGGGAGAAGCATTGATGTTTACCTTTCCCTACGCGAGGTGCGGAGGCTGTCAGAATCGTATTTACACAACATATTTTTCCGGCGGCTGTTATATTGGCGGTATGTGCTTGTCTGGAGAAAACAAATGAAAGAATAGAGGAAATGAATATGGCGAAAAATCGAATTGACCGCATTTCAGAGGAAGTCATGCGGGCGCTGGCCGAGGCGATCCGAACGGTTAAGGACCCGCGCCTGCAAAACGGCCTTGTTTCCATCACCCGGTGTGATGTGACCGGTGACCTGCGGTATGCAAAGGTATATATTTCGGTACTTGGCACAGAAAGCGATGCAAAAGAAGTGATGCGCGGGCTGAAATCGGCGGCTGGCTGGCTTCGCCGTGAGGTCGGCAGCCGGGTGCAGCTGCGTTACGCGCCGGAGCTGGTGTTTACGTTAGATCATTCCATTACGCATGGTGCGCATATTTCAGAGGTATTGAACCGGCTTGACCAGGAGGGCCGGCTTGGCGGAAGTGAGGCGGACGAAAAATGAGTGTAACGGTACGGCAGGCGGCGGCGGCGCTGCGTGACGCCGATGACATCCTGATACTGACCCACAGCAGGCCGGACGGCGATACGACGGGCTGCGCCGGAGCGCTTTGCCGGGGGCTGCGCACGCTCGGAAAAACGGCCTATGTGCTGCCAAACCCTGATCTTACGCCGCGTTATTCGTTCCTGATTGCGCCGCTGGCCGCGCCGGAAGGGTTTACACCTGGATTTGTTGTTTCGGTTGATGTCGCTGACAAACATATGCTGACGGACAATGCAGCGCCATTTATCCGGAAAATCAACCTTGTGATAGATCATCACCGGTCAAACCCTTTATTTGGCGGGCTGAATCTGGTACGGCCCGAGGCGGGAGCCTGCTGTGAGATTATTTATGATATCCTGATGGCGCTTGAGGTGCCGCTCACGCTGGAGATTGCCGAATCGCTTTATGTCGGCGTATCGACTGATACTGGATGTTTTAAGTTTTCTAATACGACGGTGCACACGCATGAGGTCGCGGCGGCCTGCCTGGCAACCGGGCTGGACAGCGGCGAGCTGAACCGGATGCTGTTCGAGGTAAAGCGCTGGCCGCGCCTGCAAATGGAACAGATTGTGATTGAAACCATGGAATTTTACCATGACCGGAAAATTGCGGTTGCGCTTCTGCATCGGGCCGATCTTGACCGCACGGGCGCGACGGTGGATGATTTGGATTCCATTTCGGGGCTGCCCCGCACGGTCGAGGGCGTGCAGGTCGGGCTGACGCTGACAGAGAATCGTGATGGGTCTGTCCGGGTTTCGGTGCGTTCGACGAAAGAGGTTGATTCCTCTGTGATTTGCCGCAGGTGCGGCGGCGGCGGGCACCTGCGTGCGGGAGGGGCGTCCTTCCCGGCAGGGGTGGGCATAGAGGAAGCCAAGCGGCGCGTGCTGGCGGTTACGGAGGAAACCTTTCATGAAAGCGAGTCCTGAATACCAGGGTATCCTGATTGTTGATAAGCCTATGGGGTTTACTTCACATGATGTGGTTGCCAAGCTGCGCGGCATTTTCCGAACGCGCCGCATTGGCCACGGCGGCACGCTGGACCCAATGGCCTCCGGCGTGCTGCCGGTATTCATCGGCGTGGCGACAAAAGCGGCTGATTTTGCAGCTGCACAGGATAAGTCTTATCGGGCCGGGTTCACGCTGGGAATTGCGACTGACACGCAGGATATTACGGGCACAGTTGTGCAGCGTTCCGATACCCGTGTGTCAGAGGATGACGTCCGTGAAGCGCTGCGGTCGTTTGAAGGGCGGCAGCTCCAGCAGCCGCCGATGTACTCCGCCGTGCAGGTAAATGGGCAGCGGCTGTATGACCTTGCGCGGAAGGGGGTCGAGGTTGAGCGGCCTTCGCGTGAGATTTTCATCTCGGCCATTGCGCTGGAACGGTTTGACCACGAGACGCAAAAGGGCGTGTTTTCGCTAACCTGCTCCAAGGGCGCTTATGTACGCACGATCGTACATGACTGTGGCTTGCGGCTGGGCACGCTTGCCGCAATGAACAGCCTGGTTCGCACACGTGCGGGGGTGTATCCGCTGGAAGAGGCTTTTTCACTGGATGAGATCCAGCAGTCGGCGGATGAAGGACGGCTTGCGGAGCTGCTGCACCCGACGGATTCGATTTTTGAGGAGTATCCGGCGGTCGTGCTGGATGAACCCGGCTGGCAGCGTGCTTTGAACGGTGCATTTATCGACCCGGCCCATGCGCAGGGCTGCCCGGAGGAATGCGGTACGCTTTGCCGGGTATATTATGACGGGCAGTTCCAGATGTTGGGACGGGTCGACCAGCTTCGGAAGGGCGGCACGGCGCTCTTCGTGCATAAAAATTTCCGGTAATCCCGGGAGGGATAAAAAACATGATTGATACTTCACGTCCCCGTGCCATTGCGCTGGGTTATTTTGACGGCGTACATCTGGGCCACCGCGCCCTGATGGAGCGGGCAGTGCAGCGTGCACGGGAAATTGACGGAATCGCGTCCGTATTCACCTTTGACACCCATCCGAATGCGGCTATGACCGGCCGGCCGGTCCCGCTGCTCACCGCTGCCGAATACCGCGCGGAAGAAATTAAGCTACTCGGCGGTGTGGATGAAGTGATTTTTGGCCAGTTTGAACGCCTGCGGACGGTAGACTGGCGCGACTTTATTCATGAAATTCTGGTAGGTGAATTTGGGGCGCGGTATATTGTTACTGGTTTTAATAACCGGTTTGGATATCAGGGGCGTGGCACGCCGGAGGGCCTTGCAGAGGAATGCCGGAAGCTCGGCATCGGCTGTGACCGCATTGAGGAAATCCGGATTGACGGCGTAACCGTATCCTCCACCTATATCCGGGGCTTGATTGCAGAGGGTGATATGGAGAGTGCTATGGCCTTTCTGGGGCATCCGTATACCATTACCGGGCACGTTGAACATGGACGCTCGGTCGGCCATAAAATGGGCATCCCCACGGTAAACCTGCCGCTCCCGCGTGAAATGGCGCTGCCGCCCTACGGTGTATATGCGGCCCGTGTGCTGTTTGATGGAAGGGCTTTCCCGGCGGCGACCAATATTGGAGAAAAGCCGACTTTTGTAGACGGAGGCGCACCCACGATCGAGCCGCATTTGCTTGATTTTGACGGCGACTTGTACGGCAAGCGGATCCATGTGGAGCTGCATAAATTCCTACGGCCAGAACGTGCGTTTGCTTCGGTTGAAGCGCTCAAAGAAGCGATTGCACTGAACATCCGTCAGACGCGGGATTATTTTAGCCCGGCGCAGGAAAAGCGCTGACCGGGCAAGGAAAATGACAGACAAAACACGGCAGCCTGTAGCGCGGATACATTCGCGCACAGGCTGCCGTTTTATCGGTATAATGATTTGAATCGTACAAGTGCTTAGACTTCCGAGAAGAATTTATTATGGATTGCACGCACTGCTTTTTCGCTGTCCTCCTCGTTAATCAGCACGGAGATTTTGATTTCGGAGGTGGAGATCATGCGGATATTGATGCCAGCCATTGCCAGCGCTTCAAACATTTTGGCGGCAACGCCGGAGTTTGAAGCCATACCGGCGCCAACGATTGAAACCTTAGCGACCTCGGTATTGACGGAAATGGCCTCATAGCCAAGCTGTTCTTTCGCGTTATTAAGCACCTCGCGGGTTTCCTCGGCGCTGTCCTGCGGGACGGTAAAGGAAATCGTTTTGACTTTATTTTTGCCGACTGACTGCAAAATGATATCGACATTGATTTTGTGCTTTGCGAGCAGGCTGAACACCTTGAACGCAACGCCCGGCTCATCGGGCAGGTTAATTACTGCGATACGGGCGCAGTTATTGTCACGTGCAACGCCGCTTACATTCAATTTTTCCATATCTGAACCCTCCTTGACCTTGGTGCCCGGGTTGCGGGTGAAGCTGGAAATCACTTCAAGGTCGACATTATATTTTTTAGCCATTTCAACCGAGCGGTTATGGAGCACCTGCGCACCGAGCGATGCAAGCTCAAGCATTTCATCATAGGTAATCTCGTTCAGCTTGCGGGCCTCTGGAACAATGCGGGGATCGGCGGTATAAACGCCGTCCACATCGGTATAGATCTGGCAGAGATCCGCGCCGAGCGAAGCGGCGACAGCAACGGCGGTGGTATCGGAGCCGCCGCGGCCGAGCGTCGTAATGTCGTCCTGTTTATTGATGCCCTGGAATCCGGCAATAATGACGATACGGCCCCGGTCGAGTTCGGAGCGGATACGTTCCGGCTTTACCTTGCGGATGCGGGCTTCTGAATAGTTGATATCGGTCTGGATGCCTGCCTGCCAACCGGTAAGGGAAATGGTCGGGCAGCCCATTTTCTGGATTGCCATTGCCAGCAGGCTCATGGAGATTTGTTCCCCGGCAGAGAGAAGCACATCCATTTCGCGTTTTGAGGGACGGTCATTCAGCTCGGCGGCCTTTGCGATGAAATCATCGGTCGTATCGCCCTGTGCGGAGACGACAACCACCACCTGGTTTCCGGCGTGATAGGTATCGGTGACGATCCGTGCAACATTTCTCAGGCGGTCTGCATCCGCAACGGACGAGCCGCCAAACTTCTGGACAATTAAACTCATAAAATATGTTCCTCCTACGATATAGAACCGCGCTGCCTTTTTGGGGTGCGCTGGCAGGGGTAACGTCTCCTCCGGGGCGCTGCCCCTGCCCCCGCGCCTATGCGGCGGGCACCAAAGGGACCTCGCCCCTCTGGACTCCCTTCCTGTCGTAGCCCGGCCCGCAACAAGGAACGCGGGCCGGGCGGCATTCTGCGGCATCATGTTTGAATGATACCGGCCTTTCCGGCAGCAGCGGAATGCGTCAGGCTCAAAGCATACGCATATTGGAAATCACGTGGCCCTCCAGCTTTGCGATCCGCGCCTTGAGATCCGCGGTAGAAAGTGCGCTGACCGATGCGGCCAACTCTCCGCCGACCTCCCGCACGCTTTCGCACGGCAGTGCAGCCTCCAGCGCGGCACGCGGTCCCTGGTAACGCACATACCACGGTGAAACAAAGGTATCCAGCGGACGCAGCAGCTTTTGGGAGCCATCTCCCCATGATATCCGGCGGCGGTGCTCTCTGTGCGCAATACAGTCGAGCATATCCGCGCACACAGCCGATGCCGTCGCCAATTTGCCCGCGCCCTTGCCGTAGAACATCACATCCCCGGTGGCATTGCCTTCCACCATAATGGCATTGAAAACATCCTCAACAGCAGCCAGGGGGCTTTCCTTCGGCACCAGATGCGGCGCTACAAAGGCATAGGCCGTGCCGTCTGCGCAGCGCACCGCGCGGCCAATCAGCTTAATAACGCAGCCCAGACGATCCGCGCACTCAACATCCCGCAGGGTGATCCGGCTGATTCCCTCGCAGGAAACCGCCTCCGGGTCAAATTTATCCCCAAACGCAAGGTCGGACAGGATGCAGATTTTCCGGCAGGCATCATGCCCTTCAATATCGGCAGTCGGGTCAGCCTCAGCATAACCATTGACCTGCGCCTGTCCCAGCGCGTCCTCAAAGGCAACGCCGTTTTTGATCATTTGGGTGAGGATATAGTTGGTCGTACCATTCAAAATGCCGCAGATTTGATTAAATTCGTTTGCAGCCAGACACTGGATCATCGGACGGATAATCGGGATACCGCCGCCGACCGATGCCTCAAACAAATAATTGACATTGTGCGCTTCAGCAATCCGCAGCAGCTCGTCACCCTTCGAGGCGACCAGCTCTTTATTAGAGGTGCAGACCGATTTTCCGGCCAGCAGGCAGCGCTTTGTGAAATCATATGCCGCACGCACGCCGCCCATCACTTCACACACGACCGAGACCTCCGGGTCGTTTTCAATGACCGAAAAATCATTGACAAACTTGTGCCCGTAAGGCAGATGAGAAAAATCCCGCAGATCCAGCACATATTTTACCTCAACCGGCTCGCCAACCGTGCGGGCAATTTTTTCGGCGTTCATTTCAAACACCTCATATACCCCCGAGCCGACGGTGCCGTGGCCCAGGATGGCTGCTTTTATCATAGTTCAGAAAACCTCCTGTTGGAACCGCCTGTACTTCCCCGCAAAAGCAGCTCCGGTTATTATTTTACGTTCACAAGAAATTGCCGTTGCCGCGCCTTCGCCCCGCGATCCTTTTGGCGGGGCGAAGCAGCACGCACAAACGACAGCCGCCGCACCGATTCCCCGCCGCAGCGGTGGAAGGGATTCCAAAGGGACTCGTCCCTTTGGCGCTGCCCCGCGCAGGGGCCGCCCGCCGCGCAGGCGCCGCCCGCAGCGTAGGCGCTGTACGGAAAGCAGATACTTTTATTCGCTTGCGACGATTTCGATCCGCTGGACGCCTTCCAGCGCGCCTGCCCGGGTGAGAAGCTCCTCGACCGTGCCGCTTAGACGGTCCGTCCGGGCGGCAATGGTGACCGAGGCCTGTCCGCTCATCGGGATCGATTGATTGATGGTCAGCAGGTTCGCGCCAGACTGCGCAAGCTGCTGGAGCAGGCTGGAAAGGACCCCCGGCTGGTCGCTCAGCATCAAATGAAAGGTTATGACCCGCCCGCTCGCCGCTTCATAGAATGGACGCACGCCATCCTTATACTTGTAAAAGGCCGAGCGCGAAAGGCCAACGGCCTGTGCTGCCTCGGCTGCTGTTTTTGCACGGCCGGTTTTCAGCGCTGCGTTCGCCTCTACCACCTTTTGGAAGACCTCCGGGAGCAGGGAACGTTCTACCAGATAATATTCGCTCTGCTTCACACTGTCCACCTCCCGCATACATTTGTCCACACAGCACTTGCAATAGCATATCATAGTTTGACCGGTTCTGCAACCTTTTTTTCCGAAGCGG
>CAJUSB010000064.1 GCA_910589115.1 uncultured Clostridia bacterium
TTCTTTCGTGCCGGTCAGCTTATTTATAATACCACGGGGTCAACGGAATGTCAACACCTTTTTTCGATTTTTTTCTAAAAATTTTTGTTTCCGTTTTTCAGCTGCCTGAAAGCCCGTTTTTTTCCCTGTCACAGCCCCTATATATAATAGAATCAAAAATTATGAAAAAAATGCCTTGACAGCGTTCCCCTTCTTTGGTATAATAACACGCGTTGAAGAAAACAAAGCAATACAGCCGAATTGTGTAAAGGTAGCACGACAGACTCTGACTCTGTTTGTGAGGGTTCGAATCCTTCTTCGGCTGCCACCTCAAAAAACCGCTGATGAAAATCAGCGGTTTTTCGTATTCACAATACCGATATCATCACAAACGCTTTTCCCGCTCCCGCTCCGGCCAATCAGATCATGAAGTAACAAAGCACCGGCATCGGCTCGGTATGGCTGCGCACATATTGGAGAACACGAATCCCCAGCATCCGCAGCAGCAATAAATAAAGCGCCCCTGCTCCCACCAATGCAGCGACCACCGCTGCCCACTGCGAACCAAACACTCCAATAGCAGCACTGTAAAAGATTTTCGTCCAAAGAGACAAGGTCACAGCGCAAACCGCCGGAAGCAGCGCAAGCCGTTTCATCCGCAGCACACCGCCGGTCACGCGCCGCAGCAATATAAAGTTGCCCAGCGCCCCCGCAAGCGACGCCAGAAGCGCTGCGTAAAGATATCCATAAATGCCAAGACGCGGGCTTGCGCAAAGAAAGAACATCAGCAAAAGCTGGAGCAGCTCACTCCCGACCGCCGTGCAGATATGGAACCGCTGATACCCGGTAACATTCAGGATCGCGCCGGACGCCATCTGATAGAACATCAATACTGCGGAAACGCCAAGGATGGACATATACCGTGCAGAGATCACCTGCCCAAAAAACAGGCGGGAAAGTGTCGGTGCAAGCGGAAGAATCATTGCCACAGCAGGCGCACCAATCATCCCAACGACAAACAGCCCTTTTTCCGCCAGCTTTTGAATTGCGATTTTCCTTTTATTTGCATATGCATCGGACAGGACCGGCATAAGCGCTGTAATCACCGAGTTGATCAGCGCGGCTGGCAGCAGCACCAGCGGAGACGCCATACCGGAAACAACCCCCAGCTCGGCCATTGCCTCGGCCTCGGTCAGCCCGGCAAGCCGCAGCCGACGCGGCATCAGTACCGATCCCGCCGAACCAATCAGATTATTTAGCAGCGCAGTCAGGGAAAGCGGCAGTGCAATCCCCCAGAACCCCTCTGGCCTTCCGGTGCACCCGCCCTCGGTAAGCGGGCGGATATCATGCCGGTAGCACCAGCTCAAAAAAGAAGCGCTAAACATCTCGCTAACGGCCATGCCCATGAAAATCAGCATTGCAAGCCGTCCATGGTCCCCATTTGAAAAGCGCATCAGCAGCAACCATACCGCCAGAATACGGATCACCTGCTCCGCAATCTCGCTCACCGCCGCAAAGCGTACCTGCTTCAGCCCAATACAAACCGACTTAAAAATATTCTCAATGCCAGTCAGTGCAAGACACAGCAGCATCGGCACAAACGCTGCCGCCGTCCGCTCATCCCCCAGCACGACCTGTGCAACCGTATCATGTGTAAGGAAAAGCGCCGCGCCGCACAGAATGACCAGCGTATAAAATCCACAGAATGCAATCACAATCAACCGGCGAATCTGTCCACGCCGCCTGGTCGCGTAATATTCCGCCGACAAACGCGTACAGGCGGTCGTGATGCCGGACAGGCAGCCCGCATTGACCACCAGATATACCGAAAATGCAAGCCGGTATACGCCAAGCCCCTCCGCGCCGCCGTAGCGGCTCAAAATAATGCGGTAAACGAATCCCAGCACCTGCAAGATCATATTCGACGCCGCCAGCAGCGAGGCCGAATACAGGAAGCTGTTTTTTTTCATCCTCACTGTGCGAACACCTCCGATGTCTTTCCATCCTATGTATCCACACTGCGGAATATGCCCGCAGCCGCCCCGGCAAATCCGGACATCCAGGAAACGCTTCCGCAGGCAAGCCATCCAGCATATAAAATAACCGGACCGGCTGGCAGCAGTTCCCTGCATCCAGCCGGTCCGGTTTTCTTTACAAATGGATGATTTCCTCTGCCAGGACACCGCCACTTAGTGGGACGTGTCCACCATTACAATGCTGGAATCCCCCAAGCGGGCCTGCTCCAGCACGGCCTCCGACAGCTTCTGAAACGACCCCCAGGAAGAGCTGGCCCCAGACAGTGCATCAATCGGCCCCTGTCCCTGCCCCTCCAAAAGCTGCGACGCATAATAGCGTGTATATTCGTTGGGATACGTTCCATCGGAATGGAGCATATTCTGCATATAAGCATTATCCCAACTCTTAATAAATCCACTGGCATTTTCCGCGTTGTACTCCACGGAAACAATACTGCCGCCCTTGACCATTATCGTGACAAATTCTTTCCAGCCGTGGCTGAAATCGGCAGCCTGCGCAGTATAGTAACCATCCTGAAGCGCTGTTTTTTCACCACAGGCCGACAGCGGCAGCACCAGAAGAAGCACAAGCCCGATCAACATCCGTTTCATACGTCCTGTCCCTCCTTCAAAACAAACCTTTCCACCTGCGCCTGAAGCTCCGCAGCCTCTTCCGCCAGCAGGCTGCTGGATTTTTCCATCCCGCCTGCATTCTGCATATTCTGATCCGCTATAGAAGAAATCGCTTCTATCCGTTCCTCTATAATAGTAATCGCCTGCTCCTGCCCATGCACCGCTGCAACCAACTGATCCGAAATGCCGCTGATCTTGACGGCGCCCTCTGAAATCGACCGCAGCGAATCAGCAGTATGCGCCGTCAGCTCAACCCCGGTATTGATGACCGCCCTCGTCCTGCTCACAATATCGGTCGCACTCTTGGCCGCCTCGGCACTTTTCGACGCCAGCTGGCTGACCTCTTCGGCCACCACGGAAAAGCCCTTCCCGGCATCCCCCGCGTGGGCCGCCTCTACCGAGGCATTGATTGCAAGAATATTCGTCTGGAAGGCAATATCCTCAATCGCCTGCGCAATTTTCGTAATCTCCTGCGTGTTGGCGTGGATATTATCCATGGCGCTCGAAAGAGAAGCCATCTGCGTATTCGCTTCCTGGATCCGGCTGGATATCTCCCCGGTCCTGGCTCGCGTTTCGCTGCTGCTGTGCGTTACATTGGAAAGCTGCTCCTTCACATGAACAACCTCATCAACAAGCGCTTCGGTTGACTGGTTCTGCTCCACGGAAGCCTGATGCAGCTGGGCCGACTGCCCGTTCAGCTCCTCCGCCAGATTGGCCAGGCGGACAGCAGAACCACGCAGCCCGGATACCGTCCGGTTCAAAGAATCCAAAATCGTTCCAAGGCTCTGGCGTATCAGCGTGAAATCACCCTTATATTTTACCCCGGGCTCTGTGCACAGGTTGCCGTCCGCGATTTTTGTCAGTACCTGCTGAATATCCGATATGTACTGGTTGATATTTCCAACCGTATTGTTCAGCGTATTCGTCAGCACCTCCAGCTCATCCCCAGAGTGGACGGGAACGACCGCCGTATGCAGGTCGCCGCCGGAGAGTGCCACCATCCGGCCGGTCACACCTGTAACCGGTTTGGAGATAGACCGGGCCAGACGCAGCACCGCCAGCACCGAAAGCAGCAGCACCGCCAGCGAGGCCAGAACCGATGCAAACATCGCCGTGTTAATCAGGTAATTATAATCCGCCTTTGGCACCTGGATCACCAGCGACCACTGCGTACCGCGCACAGGCGCAAATGCCGCCAATATCTTCTTCCCATCGGCGGGAAACTCGGTCGCCCCCGTCTCGCCGGTCGTAGCCCGGCTCAGCGCCGCCTGATGCCCGGCGCTCAGTTCCGTCAGTGTGCTGCCTGCAAGGACTATTGATTGATCCGCGTGCCCGACAACAACGCCCTCACGGCTGACCATATATGCAATGCCATTTTTACCAATATTGATACTGCTAATGACATCATTCAGCAAGTCATACTTATATACTCCAACAACATACAGGGCCGTCTCCCCGTCTTCCTTCACCGGCATTCCCATACGGATGCCCAGCTTTCCCTCAAAAATCGTAGAGGTATCTGTAGTCAGGTTATCCGTCTCCCGAAGCAGCGCGAAAAATTCATCGGCCAGCGTTTCCGGCGCACCGTCGATGCCCTGCATCAGATTGCCTTTCAGGTCATACAGGCCAATGGAGTAGAACTCGTAGATTTCTGCCGATTCAGTCAAAACGACCCCGCGGTTTTTACGAGTCGCAGCAATATCAGCCTGTGGTTCCTCCGCTTCCCCACCATCTGTATAAACGGTCTTCATCCAGGAATGCGCTGCAATCGACATCATCCGGTCGGCCAGCATGTGGATATTCGCTTCCACTGTCTTGGACGACTGCCTGACCATGGGCTGAAGACTGTCCAGCAGAATATCATTTGCCAGCGACTGCATGGAATGCGCCATAATCAGGCAACAAACCACCACCAGCGTGATGACATTCAAAATCGTATTCCTGATTATCCTCCCATTCAGACTCCGCTTCGTATAACGGTGGAAGGACCATGTATGTTTGTCTGCCACGGTTGCATCTCTCCTTCTGCGGCTGTCCCCGAGAGGGCAGGCCGCTCGCCCCCACTGGCTGCGCGGCACTCGTCCGTAGACAGGCCCCCTTCTAAAGCATACTGGGATAGTATACCACAGTCCACAGACAAATGGAAGCCCCTTTTTTCGCGAAACATGAAGCAGCGCATAAAAATAGCCGGCCCGCTATCGTTCTGGCGGGCCGGCCGGCAGGGCAGCAGCAAAATAAGACGCACCAAAACCCCCGTCCCGCCGCAGCGAAGAAGCCCCGGAGGGGCGTGGGGGTGTCCAGGGGGGGCAAGCCCCCTCTGGCGCAGTCCGCGAAGGACGCCTCTCCGGCGAGGAGCGGGAGTCCAGAGGGCAGCGCCCTTTGGCGTACCCCCCGCCTCGCCCCACAACGCTCAGGCAGGCACTCCCCCGGGCTGCCCGTTTGAGATAACAAGCATAGTCTGCACTTCACCGGATGTCTCCAGCAGGCACAGTTCGCCGTCCGCAATGCAGCAGGACAAAAGCACCCTGCTGCCGTCAAAGTCCAAGTACGGTGAACGAAAGGCATGCAGCCTGTCCGGATCAATGCCCAGCTCATGCAGGCCAGCGTCCGCGCGCAGCCACCGGAAACGCCAGCCCGCCCCCTGCAATAACTCTTCTGCCAGCTCGGCGGGCCGCCCCAGGAGCGCGTCACAGACCAGCCCCAGCAAAAACTCCGACAGCCGCCAGTCCGCTTGCCAGCAGGTAAGCGGTCCGCTTTCCCGATTCCATGCGACTTCCGGGTCGTCCTCCGCAAGCGCGTCCAGCCGGATACCGTAAGTAACGATCCCGCAGTCGTCGCTGCCAATCAGCAGGCGGTCCGGCAGGGTCTCCGGCCACTTCTCACGCGGGATGCGGCTGTATCCATAAAAACCTGCCTCCGCCCTCTCGCCCGAAACGGCTGCTTCCCAGTCCTCACTGTCAGAATCCAGCTGCATTGAAAGCTCCTCATACAGGGTGCAGTACCAGCGCGGGTCCATCCACAGCTCCGTGCCGCCCAGCAGCGGATTACCCGCTGCTACATCCAAAAAGTCCCACAGGCGCGGCGGCAGCAAGATACCGTGTTCTTTTTCAAAAACCTGAAATTTCTCCACTGTGTTCAGTGCTCCCTGGAATCCCAGGAAGTGCAGCACCTCCGGCGCGGTGGGGTTATAATTTACTGACATTCCGTCTCCTCCGGCAAAGCGGTGCCCGCTGGCGCCGGCGTGCCGTTTTCGAGCACGATATCAGCCAGGCGGGCGGTTGCATCCGGATGCGCGACAGTTTCCATCACCGCACGGATGTTCTCAATGCGCCCGGGATTGGTAAAGAGGTTATATACTGCCTCATCCACGGGGAAGGTTTTCGTAACGGCCAGCGCCAGGCCGTTATTCAGCAGGAATTCAACATTGCGTTCCTCATGCCCCGGGATAGGATCGACCAGCAGCATCGGGATATGGCGTGCAAGTGCTTCGGAAACCGTCAGCCCGCCGGGCTTTGTAATGATACAGTCGGAAGCGCTCATCATAACATCCACATTATCCGCGAAGCCATAAGGAAAAATCTGGCACGGGCCGTTATATTCCTCAATCTGCTTGAGCAGCTGGCTGTGGCTTTTTTTATTGTTCCCGCAGACGACCAGCAGCTGGAACGGGATATTGAGCATGGACAGCCGTTCGATTGTTTTGCGGTTGTTTGCATAGCCCATGCTGCCGCCCATCATTAGAATTGTGGGGCGTGTGGGATCAATCCCGAGTGCGGCGGCGGCCTCTTCCCTTGGTATTGGGATATTGAATTTAGGGTGCACCGGAATACCGAGGGGCAGCAGGCGGCTGCGGTCCACGCCGCGCTGGACGCAGCGGTGGACGAGCAGCTCACTGGCAATCACGATATATTCGATACGCGGCACGTCCTCCCAGAACGGGTGCAGGGTATAGTCGGTGCAAATGCCGTAGGTGGGCACTGTCACCAGCTCGCGGTGCTTGAGTTCATCAACCAGCTGCGCGGCAAAGATGTGGGTGCAGACGATTGCGTCTGGTGCAAAATCGTCAATACAGCGTGCAAATTTCTTCGCGCCCAGGTCGTTGATGAGGTTGATGGGCTGGAACGCACCTGACCAATAGCTTTGGCCGCTGTTTTCTGCGAGCGAATAAAACAGGCGGTACAATTCTTTTGTATGCTTGGACGAAAAAAGGTAACCTTTATCGATCGTCTCTTTTATAAACCGGTTAATCACTTCGTAAACGTCGATGGTATCCACCACCGCGCCCCGCTCTTTGAGCAGGTCGGAGACCGCTTTTGCGGTCGCATGATGTCCGAAACCGGCGGTCACGGACAGCAACAAAACCCGCATGGTATCATCTCCTTTTATCCTTTGCGTTTTTGCGACTTTTTTATTTTATCAGGTTCCGGAGTGAATGGCAAGGAAGTTTTTGAAAAAACGCTTCCGCACCAGCGGGCTCTGCCCTCTGGACTCCCGCGCCTGTGCGGCGGGCACCAGCGGGCTCTGCCCTCTGGACTCCCGCGCCTGTGCGGCGGGCACCATAGGGCTCTGCCCTCTGGACTCCCGCGCCTGTGCGGCGAGCACCATAGGGCTCTGCCCTCTGGACTCCCGCTGGGGCTTATGCCCCAGACCCCGAGATGCTTCGCATCTCTGCCTCGCCTGCGGGCGGGACGGGGGATTTTGGTGCATCCATCTCTCAAATGCAGTGCAGGACAGCCCGCCAGAACGACAGCGGGCAGTCCGGTCAGCTGCGGCAAATTTCCCAGTAACAGGAAAACAGGGCCATCAGATACACTAAACATAACCAAGGGATTTCCCGCATTTTGCCCCGGCACACCGCCCTTACGATATGATACAAAACAGCTCCTGATTTTTCCGAAAATTGTAGTTGTCTTTGCTTGCCGCTTATGATAGAATATGAGTATCTTTGAAAAAGCGCGGAGCCTTTCGGCCCCGCGCTGCATTTCCAAGTAAGCCCTGCCGCTCACTGGAACAGCGTATTATGATAGGCTGTAATCACCTTATCCTCCAGCTCAGCCCGCAGATCCGGCCCGATGGGATGCACGATATCACGATACTTGCCGTCAGGCATCCGCCGTGAGGGCATGGCAAGAAACAGTCGGTCCTGCCCGTCGATGATTTTAATGTCATGGACAGCGAAAACGCCGTCAAAAGTCACTGAAACCAGCGCTTTCAGTCTGCCAACCTCCTGAAGGTGGCGGAATTTGATGTCGGTAATTTCCATAAATCTTGCAGCTCCTTTTGGAAAAAATGTCGTTTTGCTTGGATTGACTATTTATATTTTGGACAGAATGGCATATAATAATACGAACGATTTCAGAAAATTTCCAAATGGATCCGCGGCAGACCATTTGTTCATACAAATTCTGAAGTGACCCGCACAGGGTCCGGCCAATATCCGCGGCCTTTGGACAAACCGCTCAGGCAGCTAAATTTCTACTCTTGGAGGCATCTGACAAAATGGCGATATCCATTCAGCGTTATATGAAGGAACACAAAACCATCCATTTAATCGGCATCGGCGGTGTGTCCATGAGTGCCCTTGCCGACCTGCTCATGAACCATGGTGTAACAGTCACCGGTTCTGACCGGCAGGAAAGCCCGACAACCGAACGGCTGGAAAAAAACGGTGCGTACATTACTTATGCACACCTTCCGGAGAATGTAGACGGTGCCAGCCTGGTCATCCGCACAGCGGCTGTGCATGACGATAACTTGGAAGTCATCCGGGCGCGGGAACGCGGGATTCCGGTCATTGAACGCGCCGAGGCCTGGGGTTCGCTTATGGCCGATTACCGCGAGGCAGTCTGCTTCGCCGGTACGCATGGCAAGACGACCTCTACCTCTATGATGACCATGATTACCATGCAGGCCGGGCTTGATCCGACCGTCATGGTAGGCAGCAATTTACCCGCCATTGACGGCACGCTGCGCATCGGTGCTCACGGCTGCTTTGTCGCTGAAGCCTGCGAATACTGTAACTCTTTTCTGAGTTTCCGGCCCACGATCGCGGTCATTCTGAATGTTGATGAAGATCATCTTGATTTTTTCCGGGATATTGATGATATTATATCCTCTTTCAGGCGTTTCTGTGCGCTGGTGCCTGAAACGGGCCTGGTCGTTGCCAATGCAGATGACCCGAACACTGTACGTTCCGTGCGCAATGCGCAGCATGTGACCACTTTCGGTATGTCTGAACGGGCTGACGTGCGGGCTGTAGATGTTTCCGCCCGCAACGGGTTTTACCGGTTTACTGTATTGGTACGCGAGCAGTTTTATGCCGATATCCGTCTGGCTGTTCCTGGACAGCATAATATGATGAATGCGCTCGCCTGCTGTGCGGCAGCTGAATTCATGGGGATCCCTGGCGAAGCCGTTGCAGAAGGGCTCGCACACTTCACCGGCTCGTCGCGCCGGTTCCAGGTGATGGGCAAAACCGAAAAAGGTGCGGCTGTAGTTGATGATTACGCCCACCACCCCAGCGAAATGCAGGCCACCTTGCAGGCAGCGCGGCAGATGGGCTTTCAGCGGATTTTCTGTGCATTCCAGCCCCACACCTATTCTCGCACCAAGGCCCTGCTGAATGATTTTGCTGCGGTGCTTTCCACCTGTGATCAGGCCGTGCTCGCCCCCATCTATGCGGCGCGGGAAAAAAACACCATTGGTATTTATTCCGAAGACCTCGCCGCTCTGGTGCCTGGGGCAGTCTGTTTTCAGGATTTTGAAGAGATTGCCTCCTATTTGAAATCGAACACAAAATCGGGCGATTTAATTCTTACAATGGGGGCCGGCAATATTAACACAGTGTGTGATTATTTGATTGCGCAGTAACGCAGGCAAACTGCATTTTGTCAGGCCGGAGGCAGGTGAATGGTTCACCTGCCTCTTGCCTATGCAGGCAGCGGAAAAGCCGCAATATCTGCTGCCGGTGAACCGCTGGCATACCTGATATTGTCGATATGCTGTCGAATAGATAGTCTCTCGCCAAAGTGCCCAATATTTGGCGCATCTGCACAAAGAAATGTATTTGAAATTTTTCTTTTTCCTTTTGTCGAACTATGTTATAATGGAGTGTATCAGACCATTTTGAGTTTAGCGGAGGTAGTACATGCCTTTTCATCATAAAAAAACAGGAAACGTGGGGGATGCTGACGGCTCCACCCAGCTGCTGGAGGGGCGCAATGCCGTTCTGGAGCATCTGCGTGCGGACGGGCCGACGGACAAATTATTTGCCGCCGAGGGTGCAGAGGCACGGCTGGGCGACATCCTCTCCCTTGCCCGCAAGCGCGGTATTCCGGTCAGTATCTGTGACCGGCGCAGGCTGGATGCAATGAGCCCGACTGGTAATCATCAGGGCATTATTGCCCAAACGGCGGCCCATGCATACGTCAGCCTTGACGCGCTGCTTTCCGTTGCGGAGACGCGTGGAGAATCCCCGCTGCTCGTCATCTGTGACGGGATTGAGGACCCGCACAATTTGGGGGCGATCATCCGCTCGGCGGAAACGGCTGGCGCTCATGGCGTAATCATCCCGAAGCGGCGGGCTGCCGGGCTGACAGCCGCCACTGCACGCGCAGCCGCTGGAGCGCTTGCCCATATTGGCGTGCATAAAGCTGCTAATCTGGCAGCCGTTCTTGATACCTTGAAAGAAAAAGGCCTCTGGATTTTCGGCGCGGAAGCCGATGGTACCGTCAGCCTGTATGAGGCCGACTTTGCAGGGCCTTCTGCAATCGTAATTGGTTCCGAAGGGGCAGGCCTTGGCCGTCTGATCCGTGAAAAATGTGATTTTATCGTCAGTATCCCCATGCGCGGCAAAATCAATTCCCTGAATGCTTCAAACGCGGCTGCGGTGCTGTTGTTTGAGGCTGTGCGCCGCCGCATGGTTTAAGAAGCTGTACGCACAGGATAGTAAGCGGCCATGTAGGGCTGACAAACTGTAAATACAGATTCTAAATGATACCCGGTTTTTGAATATTTAAGGAGACGTTATGGATAAAAAGATAATGGATACGCAGGAGCTGAGCGAAATCCGCGCCCTGCTTGGGGAATTTGAGGAGACTCCCCCGGCAAAGAAGCCTCCGCAGGCCCGGGCAACGCCGCAGCCCCCGCCGCCGCAGCCCGCCGCGCCGCGCCGTCCCAGGGCAGAAGCAGCCACACCGCGTCAGGCTCCGCCCCAACAGCGTCAGGCGGCTCCCAGGGCTGGACGGCCTGCTGAGACAACGCAGCCGATCCCGCGCCCTGGTGCAGCCAGACCGCAGCAGCCGCAGCGGACAGCGCCCCCCTCACAGCAGACGCAGCGCATGGCCCCGCCGCCGCAGGCCGCACAGCCGCAGCCCCGTGGTGCAGCGCCCCGGGCCCAGCGGGCCGCCGGACAGCCTCCGGCAGCGCCGCAGCAGCCCTCACCGAGGAACACCTATAATTTAGACGAAATTCTGTCAGAGGTCAGCGGTGTTGTAGAGCAGGGTGCTTCTGAAAAAGCGCATGATTCCCAGCGTCCCCGTGCACGCCCGGTCCGGCATGACGACGAAGCGGAGGTACGCCATCCGGCGGCTCCGCCGCAGCGGCCTGCAAAGAGACCCCGCATTGTCCCGATGCGTCCGGAATATGAGGACGAAGAAGACGAGGACGAGGATGATGACGAATACGAAGAAATTGACGAGCGCGAAGAGCGCCGGGAGGCCAGGCGCGCCCACAAGGAAGCCGAACGCGAGCGCCGCCGCACTGCAAGGGAGGCCAAGCGGGTTTCTACCGAAGAGGATGAAGAAATTGTCATCCGCCAGCCGCGCCAGGCGCAGGCGACCTGCGCACGGCGTGCCAAAAGCCTGGGATCACGCAGCATTGTGGTGCTGATAATGGGCCTTATTGCGTTGTATCTGACGCTTGCGCCGGGATTTGGTCTGCCGCTTCCGACAGCGGTTCATTTCATTGAGAAGCCGCTGCTTGCGACGCTGGCGCTGCTGCTCACCCAATTTTTCGCGATGTTTGCCGGGATTGATGTCGTCGGGCTTGGCTTCTATAATCTGTTTTCGGCAAAGCCGGATCGGCGGACAATGGTTTCAGCGGCGCTGCTGGCCTCTCTGCTGCATGGATTGACGATCATATTAGCGCCTGCATGGTCAGCCTATCCGCCATACTGTGCAGTATCTATTATCTTGCTTTTTGCCATGATGACCGAGGAAAAAAACCGGCTGCTGGCCCGCTACCGGGTATTTAAGGCGGTCAGTTTATCGGATAGCCCTGTGCTGGTCTATAGTCATCTGGACCCGGACGACCGTCCGCGCCGTGCGCTGAAATACCAGCGTTCGGATAACACGGAATTCCTGCGCGAGCTGGAGAAGCCTGATTATGCAGAGCGGTTCAGTTCGTTCTATGTGCCGATTGCGTTAGCTTCAGCAATTACTTTTTCGGCGGTTTCTGCGCTTGCAAACCGGGACCCTTCCCGTTTTTTCCTGTCTTTTTCGGTTATGATGTCGGTCGGCGCACCGCTTGGCATTCTCTGCGCAGCAGGAACGCCATATAAGAATGTATCCCGGCGGCTGCTGGGGGATGGCGCCGCCATTGCCGGAGCACGCGGGGCACAGCGCCTGCGTGCGGCGAAAGAGGCTGTACTGAACGATGCAGACCTTTTCCCTGCCGGTTCCATTTCGATTGAGAGTATTAACAATTTTGGGTTGTATACGGATGAGAAACTGCTTGCGTATGCTGCGGCGATCACCGCAGGTGATGGGCTTGAGCTGGGGCATGTATTTGCCGATGCGCTGCACCGCAGCTATGGACGGCCTGTACGGGCTGGGCGTATTCTGCGGTATGAAAGCGGTGGTATGTCAGCGGATATCGGTGGTGACAGCGTCATGCTGGGTACAGCAGCTTTCCTGGCGCGGATGGGGATTCGGGCCAAGGAGACAAAGGGTACGGAAAATGGTGTGTTTCTGGTAGTGAATAGTTATCCTGCCGGGCTGTTTAATTTGCAGTATCATCCATCGGCACAGGCCTACGGCGGCATACATACGATGAAGCGGGTCGGGCTGACGCCGGTAATTGCGGCAGCTGATTTTAATATTTCGCCTGCAATGATTGCCAGCTTGTTTGAGCTCCGGCAGGGCGCGGTAGACGAAGTCCCGGCGGAACGGGCAGAGGTTTACCAGGACCCGGCTTATGTAGAGGGTGACCCGCCGGGGGCATTGCTTTCGCGAGACAGCATCACGCCATATGCGAATGTATTTCTGTGTGCGGACAAGCTGGCGGGGGTTGTGCGTTCAAACCTGATTCTTGGTGGTTTCGCTGGCGTATCGGGAATGCTGATTATGTTTTATCTGACCTATCTTGCAGAATTCACTGCAATTTCTCCGCAGAACGTATTGCTTTATCTTCTGCTGTGGTACATTCCGGTTCTCTTCATCACCTACGGCACCCGCCGTCTGGATTGAGCGTCCTCTGCGGACGGGGATGTCCTCTGCGGACGGCACCAAAGGGCGCTGCCCTCTGGACTCCCGCCCCTCGCCGGGGAGTCCGCCTTCGCGGCGCGCGCCAAGGGCTTTGCCCTCTGGACTCCCACTGGGGTTTCACCCCAGGCCCCGAGATTCTTACGCATCTCCCTCTCGCCTGCGGGCGGGACGAAGGGGGATGCTGATTATGATGAATCCGTGATGCAGCCCTATCCGCAGCAGTTGCTGCGGATAGGGCTGTTTTATACGTTTTCCCTATTTTCATCAATTTCTGCGCCTTGTTGTTTTCTGTCATGTATCGCCGCACCCGCATTTTTCGCCAAAAAAGTGGAAACAAATGCACAAAAGCCGGTTCACCTCTTTGTGTATTATTGTTTTTCTTTCCAAAAGCGGATATTTATCTTCAAAAACTGTTGTCTTTTTCCGAGATTTTAGTATAATGGATATATAGAGAAGGGCAATCCCGCCCAACCGTCTGGAAGGAGAGAACACGATGACAGTGGAACAACTGGTGGACAAGGTATATGATACGCTGTCCAAGAAAGACCTCAGCGCGGCAGGCGACAAGCTTGCCATTCAGGTGGACCTGACCGGCAGAAACAGCGGTGTGTTTTATATCGAAGTGCTGAATGGGACGCTCTCGGTCAAGCCATACGAGTACAACGATCGTGACGCCCGCATTATGATTGCCATGAGCAATTTTGAAAAGCTGCTCGCGGGCAAGCTCGACCCAAAGGCTGCTTATGCTACCGGCAAACTGAAGGCAGAGGGGGACCTTGGCAAGGTTCTTTCGCTCGCAGAAATCCTGAAGTAAATTACATCCGGACAAGTCCTGATTACGAATGCCGTCACCGGCATGAAAAGGCATCATAAAAGGCCGATCCCGCAAAATGGGATTGGCTTTTTATTGTCCCGCCCGCAGGCGATGGAAGGGAGTCCAGAGGGACGAGTCCCTCTGGCGCCGTCTGCGCAAGACCGCCCGCCGCGCAGGCGAACAAAACGGCAATCTCCAGCGCTCACGAGTATAAATTGTAAAAAAACAACGGTTCCCCTGCAAACGGGGGCGCCGTTGTTTTTCGTATTATATAATCATTGTTTTTGCAGCCCCTGTTCTTTCCGCATTTCTTCGAGATACGTATAAGCATCCAGCAGATTATTCAGGTGGTAATTCATTACCTGGGAATCCTGATCCAGTGAGACGCGCCCATCCTCCGGAATGTGTATGCCATGTGCCTCCAGCCGCTGAAGACTCTCCGGCGTAGGAATACCGGGGACATCCATCACACACAGCGCCTCCATTTCCTGCTTGATCCGGATCGCCAGCCGGAAACAGCCGCGCAGATAAACGCAGTCTCCCCGCCGTTCCTTGCGGTGCGGAAACGTCTGTTGCTCATAGATTTCGATTTCATCCTCAATCCGTCTCAGCCGTTCGGCCAGCTCTTCTGGGTCGGGGTATCGCTCTGCGGCAACACGCTCCCGCAGGAAATCAGGAATTGCACCCAAAAAACCGTCCAGTTCCCGGAGAATCGCACCGCGGTTATTATAGGGCTTGATCAGCGCGTTGACCATATAAGCAATTACCAGGCCGGTTGAGGTATCAATAAAACGGTTTGACGCATACCAAAGTATATTCTCGCTGTCGATACAAAGGGAAACAAAGATAATACAGGAAAGGGAGATTGCATAATCCCACTTAAAGAAATTGCAGACCGTAATAATAAGAATCAGGCCGAGGCCAATCGCGCCCGGGTCCTGATAAAACGGCAGCAGCGCTACAAATACATACGCCAGCGTACAGCCTACCAAAATCCCCAGGAATTGGGTCAGGCAGGTAAGCCGGCTGTCATGCAGCGTGCGGCTCATTGCGCCAATCGCACCAATGACGGCATAAATCGGGGTTGCAGCATCCCGCATCCCCGCGACCAGCAGCGCAAGCGTAACGGCCAGCCCGGTTTTCACCGTGCGCAGCCCAATATGCAAATGATGTCCATGAAACTGATGTGTGTTCATTTTCCGTCTTCGCCTTTCCCCATATCCATGGGACAAAATGACAAGGCTGCGTAAATGGTTACGGTACAGTATCCGACCCATCACCCAGCCCCGGATTTCCCCCAGCGCGTGCTGAATCATTAAACGCACAGCCCCGGAAAAACTTGCCGCAGTGAATCCCAAAAACTTGTCAATACTTTATCTATTAACAAGTTTCCGTCTAAATCTGCGGCGCTGCAACCCGGCAAGCCACCATTCCAATGACACTGCACGCCCTAATCAAATTGCTGAAACACCAGCGGTAGGGCTGGTTCGTTACGAATAGACCCATTTTACCCCCTGCACTCAAAACAGTCAAGAGAGATTTCCGACAAACTATGATACACACTTTGACATTTTTCTGGAAGTTTAGCTGTCTGCGGCCCCTTCCCGCTCCATTCATCCAATATGACACGGCAAAATGCCGATTCTTGCATCAAATCCCCCCTCCTCACCGGCCTCCATCTCCAAACATGCAAATCAAACAGGCAGCAGAAAAGCCCCTGCAAAAGGAAGCATAAGCTGTACCTTTTACGGAGGCTTTTTCTTGCAGCCATATTGATAATATATTCGGCAATCCTGTGTATGTATGCACTCCGGTGGGAAGCCGTCACAGGTTTGCCAGCATCTCCATCTGCTTTTTCAGCTCGCCGACAATTTCCTGATTGGTATTCATCCGGTCTGTAATACCAGACATATCGTCAACCAGGCTGCGGGTACTGCCTGCGGCGCCGCTGACGCCGGATGCCGCACCATCAATAGCATTTGAAATATTGGAGATAGAGCCTGCTATCTCATCCATAGCCGTGCGGAGATGCTCGACCCGGCTGTTAAAAGCCGCAATACTGCGCTGGACATAGGCGGCGTCCTCCCGGTACTGCTGCCCCGAAAGGACCGACTGCTCAAACTGTGACAAAACCGCCTTACCCAAATAATCAACCAGCTCCTGTGCACTGCCGGAAAGATAATTCACAGCATCGGTAACCACCGTGCTGACCTCCTGGATATGGTTGGCCGTCTCTGTGCAGGAATCGGCCAAACTGCGAATTTCATTTGCAACGACAGTGAAACCTTCCCCGGCCTTGCCGGAGCGTGCCGCCTCAATAGAAGCGTTAACAGCAATGAGGTCGGTTGACGCTGAAATAGAGAGGATATCCTCCGTCAAAAGGCTGATTTGATCCACATTACGGCTTTTTTCGATTGCCTGGTCAAGCACCGACAGGATTTCCTCTGTACGGGTGCGGACGGCCTCCATATTCGCCTTTGCCGAGCGTTCGATCTCCTCTGCACGCTCACGCATATTGACGGAATACTCCGTAATCGCGGAACATTCCTCGGCCATACTGCGGGCGTCGCCCTGCGTACCGGCAGCATTGCCGCTGATGTTATTGGTACTGCTGGCAATTTCCTCAAGTGCAGCGGAGAGGCGTTCCGTCAGCCCGGACAGCTCCTGAACGCTGCCGCTGGAATTCTGCGTCCTTCCGCGCACCTCACCTACAACGTCGCTGATACGCTCGGAACTGTCCTGGAGCGTACCCATTGCAGCCCGGATCGGTGCAATGACATATTTCCGAATAATCCGAAACGCCGCAACAACCAGACAAATGCCGACACAAAGCGCCGCCGAACTAATCAGCAGTGCAGACAGATAGACCGTGAACAAATGGCCCTGAGCCGCAGTTGCCTTGTCAGTAATGGATGCATACAAGGCATCCAGCTTATCCTCTGCCAAGCCGCTGTATATTGCTACGTCGCCATTTGCCGTTGCATAAGCATCCTGCGTTTTGCTGTCAGCGCTGTAACACACCAGATAAACGAGCGCGTGCTTAAATTCTTCATAATCCGCCAGCAATGCGTTGTAGGTCTCCTGTTCCTCGGATGCGATAAACGGCTCATACGCTGCAAGCTGCTCATCCAGCGCAGCTTCTTCCGCCTTGATTTCCTGCACCAGCCGGGTCATTGTGCTGTGATCTGCCGCAACGATATGCGACAGCGCCAGGCGGTGAATATCCATCATAGACCGCCGTATCTCCTCCAGCTTGGCCTCGCCGACCATATATTCCTCCACAATCGTCTCTGCGCTGGAATGGATATTGTTAATACTGAATACTGCGAGAATATTGGTCAGCACAGCCACCAGCCCCAACAAAATGACGGGCAGGATCAGGCGCTGCTGTAACGTCAGCCTTCCCTTCATAAAAAATCCTCCGAAATCTAAATTAACCAGTTTCAGAACTGCGGTACACGCTTTGGAAAACGTTTTCTAAAACATTTACTATATCTCAAAGCAGAGCGCTTTCTGCTTTGATGACCCGCAGGTCTTCAAACTGGTTTATGGACCCCCTTGCCTGCTGCATTACCGTTCTTCCACACCGGCGGCCATCTCGTCGAGCTGATCCTGAAGATCATCGCCGGACGGATTCCCTTGCGCCAGGTTTAGGGCAAAATTGGATACCGGGTCCCAAAATTTTCCGCCCACCCGTTGCAGCTGCGAAAATTCGGACTGTGCCAAAAGCGCCGCAATCGCCGGGGATGCCTGCACTTCGGGCGAATTGGCGGCATTCACATTTGCGGGGCTCTGACCGCGCATTTCAAAGCGGAGGGTCTGATTCTCTTCGTTTGTAATCCATTCCGCGAGCCTTGTCGACCATTCCGGATGCTGGGAATATGCATTCACGCCGATCAGCTTGCAGCCGGAGAAGGATGCCATTTGAACCTCTTGGCCTGCGCAGGTATAGCAGGGCAGACGGGCGGCTCCCATATCCTCTCCCCAGGCTTCCTCTATCGCAACTGCATTCCATACGCCGCTGATTCCGGCAATGACCGACCCATCCTGCACGCCGGACAGGAATTCCGTATCTGTCCGGCTGGCAAAACCAGAACTTTCCGCAATATCGAGCATGGCCTGTGCGACATCTACGCCGCGTATTGCGCCATCTGCGCGGTTCCATGTGCAATGGTTGGTGATCCCGTCTTCGTTCAAACCGACTTCCATACCGGTATTACCAAAGAAGGCATACACATACCATGCAGAGGACCAATCCATTACGACTTTACATCCATAGCGGGCCGCTATATCTACCATGCGGTTCAGGCTGCGGACGTCCTCATCTGTGAAATACGACTTATTATAGTAGAGGAAATAGCCATTATCAGCGGTTAGGGGATAGGCATAAAGGCGGCCGTCCATACTGGCGGCCTCTACCGCTGCGGAAAGGTTGGCGCTGCGAATTTCCTCTGCGTTCTCTATGGGGTCAAGTGCCCCGGCGGCGGACAATGCCGAAACCTGGTCATCTGCAAACGCGAATACGTCTGCGCCTGCTTCCAGCCCACCCAGCAGGGCATCTTTGCAGCTGGACTCACTCTGTGCCTGATAGCTGATTTGGAAATCCGCCTCTCCGGCGTAGCGTTGTTGAAAGGAAGCAAAAATCTCTTTTAGCAGCGCCTCATCCTCTTCCGCGCCCCATACCGTAAGTTCCACGGTTTCCCTTACTGGCGGACTGTCTTCTGCCTCCGGCGTCTGTCCGCCACAGGCCGTCAACAGGACAGCCAAAGCTGCCGCCAGCAGCGGGAAAAATTTCCGTTTCATAAATTTATCCTGCCTTTCCAATCGGTGCTATACTCGTGAACACTGAAACGCTCCATTTGCTCCGCCTACGCGGCGGGCGGTCCTGCGCGGACAGCGCCAG
>CAJUSB010000065.1 GCA_910589115.1 uncultured Clostridia bacterium
TTAAACCGCTAACCTTATACGATATTTCCATTTACACAATTTATTTTTCACACCCACAGCTTGCCGTCCTTTGCTTTGAGTTCCGTGATGTCGGTGACGCACTTTTCCAGGGGTTTTTCCGCCGCAAAGTCCCTTTTCAGCAAATCATCCGACTTTCTGGCCTCCCGATTCGCCTTTGTGATGCTGTTGGGCCTACGCTTTGGGTGATGGACCATGCCGATCTCCTTCATTACACGGTAGACCGTGCTCTCACTGGGGATGGGGATGCCCTCCGGCTGCTTCAGCAGCAATACCTGGTACATCCGTCTGCGCCCGTAAGTATCATTGCAGACATCCTCGTCATGAATCTCCCACATGGCCTCCGCCAGACCTTGATACTTCCAGGGGCTCTCCCGCCGAGAGAGATACTGATAAAATCCCTGCCAGCGCACCTTCAGCCGCCGAATCTCTCGCTCCAACGTCTTGTTCTGCTTGCGCAGCACCGCCAGTTCTTTCGCCGCCTTTCCTGCAACTATTTCCTTGGCCAGCTTCACCGCCTGTACCTTGTACTCCTTTTTCATATTTTCTCTGTTTCTGTGCCATTTTTTCACCTTCCTTACTCTCCTTATTTTACTCCTTTTCCGTGAGTTGCAAGTGTCTACTTTTTTATAGCATATCAGACGGGCAGTGAGCTGCTGCATTCACTGTCTGGCTCGGTGGGCGGGAATGTATTGCCGGAATATAATACCCATGAAAAACTCACTAACCGTTGTCCTACTGTTCTGCTTAACCCAGTATTTAACGCATTTGTCTGCGTTGACACACATAAAATATCAAATCAATGCGGTTTCAACACTTACTCATAAATCAAGAGTTATACTTTATTATTTGTTAATTCTTGGCTTTTATTTAGTGCATTTTGTTGTTTTGCACAGTAAATATGATGTTTTTCTGGTTAACTCTTGACTTTTCGACGGAAAGCTGTTAAAATTTTGTTCATGGATAAGAGTTGGCAGTCAGATCTTCCGGAGGATGAAAACGGAAACTGGCCAGGGCTGCCGCCGCTGCATCCACCCTTTCCACGAAGAAAAAGGGATTTGATAAAATTTAAGAGAAGAAGGTAAGGAAATGGTATTTACTGTCGCAACATTTGTCGCCTTTACGGTACTTGTCGCGGTGATCTCCTGGTGGAAAACCCGTGATGATGACCTTTCTACCAAAGAAGGCTATTTTCTCGCCGGACGCGGCCTGCCAGGCATTGTCATTGCAGGTTCCCTGATGATGACCAATCTGTCCGCCGAACAGCTTGTCGGTACGAACGGACAGTCTTTTTCCGGCAATATGAGCACCATGGCCTGGGAGGCAACCTCTGCCTTTGCGCTGATCGTGCTGGCATTTGTCTTCCTGCCCAAGCTCCTGAAAGGCGGCATTGCCACCATCCCGGAGTTTTTTGAAATGCGTTATGATACATTTACCATGCGCCTGTTTTCGGTACTGTTTCTTGTAGCTTATGTCATCACGATGCTGCCAACGATCCTGTATTCGGGTGCAGTCGCTCTTGTACGTATTTTTGATATTGAAAGCATGTTCGGCATCAGCTATTTTTCTGCAATTACAATTATCTGCGTCGGCACCGGCGTGATTGGTATGTGCTATGCAGTTTTTGGTGGACTGAAAGCAGTTGCATACTCCGATACCATCAACGGCATCGGCCTGATTATCGGCGGCTTTGCAGTACCGATCCTAGCGTTTATTGCACTGGGTAAGCTGGATGGCGGCGGATTTATGGCTGGTGTGCAGCATTTCATCACCGCGACCCCCGAAAAAATGAACGCATGGTCAGCCCCCTCAGCACTGCCGCCGGAGATCCCGTGGCCGCTGCTGTGCACCGGCATGTTTGTCAATAACCTGTTTTATTGGGCAACCAACCAGTCAATCATCCAGCGCTCACTGGGCGGACAGAACCTTGCAGAGAGCCAAAAGGGCGCTATCTGGGCCGGATTCTTCAAGTGCCTGGACGTATTTGTAATCGTCATCCCCGGCATTATGGCCTATCAGCTGCTGGCTGCAAACGGACAGATGGATACTTCTGTCGGTATGGCTGCTGACCAGGCTTACCCGCTGCTGGTCATGGAGGTTATGCCGCAGCCGCTCATGGGCTTTTTTGCCGCAGTAATGTTCGGCGCAATCCTCTCTTCCTTTAACTCCGTATTGAATTCCGCATCTACCATTTTCACGCTCAACGTGTGGCAGCCTATCTGGGGCAAAAATGCGGACAATAGCAAAGTCGTTAAAATCGGACAGTTGTTCGGTACGATTGTCGGTGTGGTCGCAATCGCTATTTCGCCGTTTGTCATGAACTTCGGCACCGGTATTATGAATTTCATCAACGAATGCTGGGGATTCTTCTCCATGCCGCTGCTGACCGCTGTACTCTTCGGCCTGCTGACCAAACGTGCACCGGCTATTGCTCCGAAAATCGTTGTACCCATCCATATGGTGCTGTACGGCGCAAGTAAAGTCATTCCCGCATTCGGACAGTTCCACTATCTCTATGTCGTATTCGCTCTGTTTGTACTCGAATGCGCAATCTATGCAGTATGCATCAAGGTATGCCCGCGTAAGACCGATTGGGAAATGCCGGATGCAAAACTCATGGATATGACACCTTGGAAGACCGGTAAACTGTGGGCTATCATTGGCTCCGCCGTTGTCGTTGTCATGTACCTGATATTCTCGCCGCTCGGGATTGGCGTATAATCTTCTTATTCCCATAATAAAGAGGCTGTCTCAAAATGAGCTGTAAAGTCATTTTAAGACGGCCCCTTTTCATAAATAACCGCATAAAACCGACCGGGCCGCAATCCTTTTGGCGGCCCGGTCAGCACAGTATAAAAAATAATGATGCACCCATCCCGCCCGCAGGCGAGGTGGAGATGCGTCAGCATCTCGGGGTCCGGGGCAAAGCCCCGGCAGGAGTCCAGAGGGCAGCGCCCTCTGGTGCGCCCCGCATAGGGGTGGGGTCCGGGGCAAAGCCCCGGCGGGAGTCCAGAGGGCAGCGCCCTTTGGTGCCCGCCGCAGAGGCGGCCTCCCCGGCGAGGGGCGTTGCCCCCAGCGGCGCATTAAGCCGGTTCGCGGCGTGGGAGGGCGTTCAATAAAGGTTCTGAACCGTCAGCAATTACCTCCGGCGTGATCGTTACGCTACGAATGGTTGAGTCCGACGGAATGTCGTACATGATTTGCGTCATGCGCGTTTCCAGCACGCCACGCAAACCACGTGCACCCGTTTTGCGCTCCATCGCAATACGCGCAACCTCCCGCAGAGATTCCGGCTCGAAATCCAAGCTGACACCATCCATCGCAAACAGCCGCTGGTACTGCTTCACCAGCGCATTGCGTGGCTCCGTCAGTATCCTGACCAGTGCCTCCAGGTCAAGCGATTCCAACGATACCAACGACGGAAGTCGGCCGATCAGCTCCGGAATCAGGCCATACTTCATCAGATCATCCGGCTCCACTTTTGCAAGCAGCTTCGTGATATCATCACTGTCCCGGCTGCGGATCTCCGCACCAAAGCCCAGCCCCTTATTGCCAGTCCGGTTCTGGATAATCTTGTCAATCCCGTCAAATGCACCGCCGCAAATAAACAGAATATTCGTTGTGTCAATCTGAATAAACTCTTGATGCGGGTGCTTGCGTCCACCCTGCGGCGGAACATTCGCAAGCGTTCCCTCCAGCATTTTCAGCAGCGCCTGCTGCACCCCTTCACCGGATACATCCCGCGTAATCGAACGGTTCTCGGATCGACGCGCAATCTTGTCGATTTCATCCACATATATAATGCCACGCTCTGCCAGCTCAATATCAAAATCCGCCGCCTGTATCAGCCGAAGCAGGATATTTTCAACATCTTCACCAACATACCCCGCCTCAGTCAGTGTGGTCGCGTCAGCAATCGCAAATGGCACTTGCAGCGTTTTCGCCAGCGTCTGCGCAAGCATCGTCTTGCCGCAGCCGGAAGGCCCCAAAAGCAAAATGTTGCTCTTTTGCAGCTCGACATCGTTTTCAGATGCACTCGCAATCCGTTTGTAATGATTGTAAACCGCAACGCTGAGCACCTTTTTGGCGCGCTCCTGACCAATGACATATTCATCAAGCGCGGCCTTCAGCTCGCGCGGCGTTGGAAGTGAGCCCAGATCCGGCAGCGCCGCTGACGGCGCCGGTGCCTCCTGATACTCCTCTTCCTCGGGAAAATCAAATTCATCCTCTAATATGCTCGTGCATATATTGATACATTCATCACAAATGTAGACTCCAGGCCCCGCTATCAGCTTCCGTACAACGTTCTGGCCTTTGCCGCAAAAGGAACATTTCATCTGCTTCTTATCCTCGTTTGACATAATTCACCTCGCGGTTTTTTGCTGTAGACCTGCCCGGCTTCTTTCGCTGTGCGTCTTGCCGTGTCTCCCCCTAAAACCCGACTGGCTTCTGGGGATTCTGGGTGCGGCGCAGGCTCCCGGCAGATACGCGCCGGGCTTTCGCAGGTCCTGTTCTGCATGTTTTGTTTGTATAAAGGCAGACAAACCACCGGGGCTGCCGGTGGCTGTCTGTTGCGGCAGTACAGGCCTATGCGGCCCCGCTGCCGTCCGGTCATCGCTTAAAATAAACCGTATCAATCAATCCATAGTCTTTGGCTTCCGCCGCCGTCAGGAAGTTATCCCGCTCCGTGTCACGAATAATCTCATCCAGCGGCCGGCCCGTATTCTCTGACAAAATATGATTCAGCTTGTCCTTGATCCGCACCAGCCGGTCTGTATGGATTTTAATATCCGTAATCTGACCCTGTGCGCCCGCAAGCGGCTGATGGATCATAATTTCAGAATTCGGCAGCGCAAACCGTTTACCCTTCGCACCCGACGAAAGCAGGAATGCGCCCATAGAGGCCGCCAAACCGACACAAATAGTCGAAACATCACATTTTATATAGTTCATGGTATCATAAATTGCCATGCCCGCAGTGACAGAACCGCCGGGAGAGTTGATATACAGGCTGATGTCCTTATCCGGGTCCTGCCCCTCCAAAAACAACAGCTGTGCAATAATCAGCGATGCCGTGGTGTCGTTAACCTCTTCGCCCAGAAACACAATGCGGTCATTCAGCAGCCGCGAATAAATGTCATACGAACGCTCGCCGCGGTTGGTTTGCTCGACCACCATAGGTACTAAACTCATGAAATATCTCCTTTCAATGCTCTATTGTTATGAGCATATGTAGCGGCACCATCCATTATTATCCCCTCGGAAGGGATTCTCTTTCTATTATTCCTCGTTTTCAGATTCCGTTTCGGTTCCGGTCTCGGTTTCGGCTGCTTCTGCCTCGGCCTTCTTCCGGCGGGAAATCTTCTTTATTTTTGCGTTATCCTTCAATATCGTAAGCGCACGGGTAATTTTCAGGTCGCTGGTAATCACGCTCTCCGAAAGCATGGAGCGGAGCTGTTCATCTTCCATCCCGTAATTATCACACAGTCTGCTGTATTCTGCTTCGATATCTTCTTTTGTGATTTCGATGTTTTCGAGTTCTGCAATCTTGTTCAGTGCAAGGCGGACCTTGACCTGGCGCTCGGCCTGCGGACGGAATGCGTCACGGAAAGAACGCATATCCATACCGTTCATCTGTACATACTGCTCAATGGATACGCCCTGCATCTGGATACGGTATGCAAAATCATTCATCTGGTTTGAGGCTTCGGTCTCGTACATGACCTCGGGAATCTCCGCCTGCATGGATTCAATCACCTGATCCAGCAGCTTTTCCTCAAGCTCGCGTTCTGCCGCGTCAGATCTCGTCTGGTTCAGCCGCTCGCTGATTTCCTTTTCCAGATCTTCCATGGTGTCAGCGGTTTCGGAAACATCCTTTGCGAATTCATCATCCATTTCAGGCAGTATGGTTTGCTTTACCGCGTGTACCATGCACTTGAAAACAGCTTCCTTGCCCTTGAGTTCCTCTGCGTTATAATCCTCGGGGAAGGTGACAACAACGTCCTTTTCATCGCCTGCTGCACAGCCAATCAGCTGATCCTCAAAGCCCGGGATAAAGCTGCCGGAGCCAAGCTCCAGATTATGGTTCTGTGCAGCGCCGCCGCTGAACGGTACGCCGTCAATCGAGCCTTCAAAATCAATCGTAACGATATCGCCCTTCTTGGCTGCACGTTCAACGGTTTCTACCCGCGCCATACGCTTGGCGAGACGCTCGATTTCTTCCTTTATTTCCTTTTTCAGTACCTTTACTTCGGCCTTTTCCGCAGTCAGGCCCTTATATTCACCCAGTGTGACATCAGGCTCGACCGCAACCTTGACGATCAGGACAGCCCCGCCTTTGGGTGCATCCTCGCCAAAATCGACTTCAGGACGGCCAACTGGCTTAACGCCTGCCTGCTCAACGGCCTGATCCATCAAATCCGGGAAAATCAGGTTCAGTGCATCCTCGAAGAAAATATCGCCGTACATCCGTTCGATCAACATACGCGGGGCCTTGCCCTTGCGGAAGCCGGGAACCTGGATTTTGCGGCCCTCTTTTTTGAACGCTTTATCTTTGGCTTTCTCTAGTTCGGCTGGTTCTACTTCAATCGTCAGGGAGACGTAGCTATTTTCCAGTTTTTCTGTGTTTTTTAATTGCATGATTTGTTGACTCCTTACCAAATATATTTATCAATCCAATTTATTCTATCAGACTGTACACAAAAAAGCTATAGTTTTTTTGTGAATTTCCTTAAAATTTTTTATAAAAACGTTTGACCGTGCTATTCTGCCAGACGAAGCGGCATAAAATCAATGTGATCGCCTGACGCCAAAATAAATTCGATCCCTTCCCGCACGCCTTCTACTGCCCAGCGCAGGCTTTCGGAATGCAGGTGCCCGTAAACGCAGCGGCGCACGCCGTAACGGTGCAGCAGATGAAGGATTTCCTCACATCGGAAATTAGAATAAATCGGCGGATAATGCAGGAAACAGAGAATTTCCTGCGGGTTTTCCGCCTGACCGAGTTTCAGGGAGGTTTCAAGCCTGCCCAGCTCACGGCGGAAAATTTTTTCGTCATGGCATTCTTTGAAGTCCTCCTCAAAGAACCATCCCCGTGTACCGCAAAGCGCGATATCATTATAAAAATAGCAGTTATTGTGCAGGAATTCAATATTATGAAAATTATTTTCCTGGAGGAAAGCACCCATTTTTCGCGCCGTCTCCCACCACAGGTCATGATTGCCCTTGAGCACAATTTTCCGCCCGGGAAGACGGTCAATATAGGCGAAATCCGCTTTTGACTGCGCAAGATTGATGCCCCAGGAGAGGTCGCCGCCAATGACGACCGTATCCTGTTCCGTGACGCGGGCACGCCAGTTTTTTTCGATTTTCTCCATATAGCCCTGCCAGCGGCCGCCGAAAATATCCATCGGCTTGCTGACGCTGCACGCAAGGTGCAGGTCAGCGATTGTATAGAGTGCCACGGCCTTACAGCTCCGCCAAAAGGCTGGTCGTCGAGAGGATGTCTTCCTTCTCCACCACCCGGTCAAAGCGCGGCTGTTTTCCGCGCAGCGCGGCAAGCGGTGCGGGCGGCTGCTGTCCTGTCAGACCGTGGAGCACGTCAAGCTGGGTAACATCTTCGCATTTGACTGTGCCGCCCAGTGCTTCGGCAACGGATTTGCAGAATTTGAACGGGCTGGCAGTCGAGGCGATGATTGTCGGAGTCGTGTCATTTGTGCGGGCGCGGTAGTCCTCATATACGCTGACCGCAACGGCGGTATGGGTATCACAGAGGTACTTTTCGTTCTCATGCAGGCGGCGGATCGTATCGGCGGTCTGGTTATCATCGCACGAGCCTGCGTCGAACAGTTCTGCGAGGGCAGCCTGCATTTCGGGCGTAATCGTATAGGTTCCATTTTGAGAAAGCTGCTCCATTAAATTCCTTACAGCCTCATCATTCTGCCCAGAAATATAGAAGAGTAAACGTTCCAAATTGGAAGAAATTAGAATATCCATAGAAGGCGAGGCCGTTGTATAGAAAGGACGATTCCGGTCATAGGTGCCGCCGCTCTTGAAAAAGTCTGTCAGCACGTTATTCCGGTTGGAAGCGCAGATGAGCTTATGCACCGGCAGGCCCATTTGCTTTGCAATATAGGCGGCGAGGATGTTGCCAAAGTTGCCGGTTGGAACGCAGATATTGACCGGGCTGCCCGGTTCGACTGCTCCGCGTGCGGTCAAATCGCAGTATGCCGAAATATAGTAGGCGATCTGGGGGGCAAGACGGCCCCAGTTGATGGAGTTCGCCGAAGAAAGCATCATGCCCTGTGCAGACAGTTTTTCGATGGTGTCCTGATCGGTAAAAATCCGCTTGAGTGCAGACTGTGCGTCATCAAAGTTACCGTTTACAGCACAAACGGATACATTTTTGCCCTCTTGGGTAACCATTTGCAGCTTTTGCATAGGTGACACGCCGTGCACCGGATAATACACCATGATTTTGGTTCCCGGCACATCGGCAAAGCCGTTCAGTGCTGCTGTGCCGGTATCGCCCGAGGTTGCGACCAGAATGCAGGCTGTCCGTGTTTCGCCGGTTTTTTTCAGGGAGGCGGTCAGCAGGTGCGGCAGCATCTGTAACGCCATATCCTTAAATGCACAGGTAGGGCCGTGCCACAGCTCCAGGATATGCCGCCCGCCGGAAAGGGAAACCACCGGTGCAGTATCCGTACCGCCCCAGCGGTCAGGGGCGTAAGCTTTCTCGGTGAAATCTTTCAGCTCTTCTGCCGAAAAATCGGTCAGGAATTTACCGAGCACCAGCGCCGCGCGGCCTTTATAGTCGGAAGCAGCCAGTGTTTCCCAGTCGCTTTTTGTCAGTTCCGGAAAGGTAGTCGGACAGTACAGCCCGCCGTCCGGCGCAATCCCCGAGGCGATTGCAAAAGCGGATGAAACTTTTTTTCCTTTGTTTCTTGTAGAAACATACTCCATTGTTTTTTCCTCCATTGATTGTTTATGCTTGCAGGCTCGTTTTGCCAAAGGGCGCTGCCCTCTGGACTCCCGGCGGGCTCCGCCCTGCACCCGGCGGGCTCTGCCCTGCACCCGCTGGGGCTCCGCCCCAGACCCCCAGCTGCTAACGCAGCTGTTTTCCGCTGCGGCGGGGATGGTGCCTGCATCCCGTTTCTGCGCTCTGCCCGCCCCGCCAAAAGGACGGCGGGACGGGTGGCAAGGTGCGTTTTTTCTGTATAGTTATGACAGTAAAGTCTGCCAGCCTGCCCGGGAAAGCGTTTCTAATGCTTTTGGGAAGTCGGCAGCCTTTGTCAAGATATAATCGGTTTGATAGGTTGACACGGCAAAGATAGGGATACCGTGGTTAGCCAGCAGCGCGGAAACTTCTGCGAGAATACCTGTCAATGAAAAATCCAGAATCCCCTCAACGCGGAATGCTTTCCAGCCGTCCTCACGTGCGGTAGTATTGGAGGGCACGGCTTCCGTGCGGCAAACCAGCGAATATTCATGATCCGTCCTTCCGGCAAAGCAGAATTCATCCGACCAATCGACCATAGAAAAGTCCTCAACTGTGCAGACTGTGAAATCATATGGCAGGCTTTTGATTTTTTTCATTGCCATTCCGTTGTACCGTTCAGATAATTTTGCAGCGCATCCACAAATCTGCCGATATGAAATCCCATCCACAAAGGAATGATGTGCCTGAACGGAAACCGGCATTACAATCCGTCCATTTTTTTCGGTATATTTGCCCCAATTAAACCGCGGGGTTGCGTCATCCTTTTTGCCGGAATTAGTGTGAGATACATGTGTATAAGCGACCCAGGGCATAGCGGAGCACTGGAAAACATCATTTCCCATCGGGCCGGTGAAATATGCTGTCTGTGCTTCGGCTGCTTGTTTAGCGGCGGTTACATAAGCCCGCAGGCTGCTTTGCAGCGGGACGTTTACAACCTTGAACAACTCGGTTTCCGGTTCCAGCCAGGTAAATGCAGTGTCAATCCGGTCAAATAATACGATATTCCCATCTTGAAAGCGATAACGGAATGCCTCAATTTCGTTTGCACAGCGGCAGACGGCATAAGTCATGGAAAGCGTAAGGGACAGCTTTTCCTGTTTGGTTTTTTGAAGGAATTTTGTAATATCCGCTTCAAATGTTACGCAGAATGCAGGCTCAATACAGTCGCGGAAAGCGGCGCAGTGTATCGCGCGCTTCCAGTTTTTTTCATCAATGATCTGATAGTGGTTTGACATACCGAATCCTTTCTGAAATCTGTTTGTTTAATCTAAAATCTGATATTATGTTCCCGTATGATTGTGCTCCTGCAATCAAAACAAACGGCATTCCAGCTGACAGTCAAAGGGTTCGCGCTCGACGTGTGCGGGGTCATAAACGGTTGCTTCCGTGCAGCCCATTTTATGATAAAATGCCTGTGTTTCCACTGCCGAATGTGCAGAAATATACAATTTTTCTGCACCCTGCGCCCTGGCCCATTCCTTAGCGGCCAGGAAAAGAGCTTTGCCGATATCATGCCCCCGTATATCCTCGGATACGTGAATACTGGACAAATCCAAATAGCGTTGTTCACCGCCAAACAGGCCGGATTCTACCGAAGCAAAGCCTTTCAAGGCACCGCCATTGAAAGCGGCATATACCAATCCGCCGGAGAGCGCCGTGTTTTTCAAGCAGGCGACTAAAAATGCATAGTCCTCCTCTGACCAATCGTCTGTAAATGGTGCATCCTTGATGATCCATTGATGGTTTTCCTTGCGCCAGCATTTTGTAACGGTCTGATGGCGGATGAAATCCCGAAACAGCTCCCTGTTGATTTCCGCGCTGGACAATTCGCGATACTCTATCATTTTTGAAATACTCCTGGTTTACAGCATACGGTGAATAAAATGGGCCGCATTATCATAAAAAAGCCCGTCAACCGTGCTTTGTGGATAATTCAGCCGCAGCAGTATTTCCGCAAGGCGTGCCATATCTGCCGCTGTTTCGATTCCGTCCGGGAGGGAATCACAGCCATCAAAATCCGCGCCGATTGCAAGGATATCCCGCCCGCCGAGTGCGCAGAAATGCTCGATATGCCGCACAGCGTCTGTGAGTGCTGCCTGTCTGTTGTCCTCCTGTAGAAAATTGTTGTACAGATTGATACCAACCAAACCTCCGCGCCGTATCAGCTCCTGAAACTGCAAATCAGTCAGGTTTCGCCGGTGTGGGCATACCGTCCGGCTGTTGGAATGCGAAGCCACAAAGGGGGCTTCCGTCTCCACGCAAACCTCCCAGAAACCCGCGTCTGACAGGTGCGATACGTCTATGATGACGCCCATCCGCACAAGCTCATGCACAAGCGCCCGTCCGCGGGCTGTCAGGCCTGCGCTATTGTCCGCTGCTGCACCGCAGGCATATTGGTTAGCGCCGTTCCAGCTCAGCGTGACCATGCGGACGCCTGCGTCATAGGCCCGCTGCAAATGCTGTTCCGTGCTGAGAAGCTCGGCACCCTCAATGGAGAGGAATGCAGCGGCCCGTCCCCGCCGTTCCGGATTTTGCAGGTCCTCGGCGCAGAAACATTGATACAGCCAGTCCCGGTTTTGAAGAAACTGCTCACGCGCGGTTTGCAGCATTGCGTCCAGACGTTCTGTTTCCGGCAGGCTGGTCAGGGAACGCCGTCCCGGAATCGGTTCTGGCGGCAGCGCCCCGCAGAACAGTGCGAAAAATTGAACATATTCATCGTATCCGCCAACCTTGGAGCGGTCGATGAACAAATCATTTTCACGCAGCTGTTTTTGCATTTCGTAGCATTCATACAGCGTATCACAGTGCAGGTCAAAGTATTTCAAATCAAAACAGTCCTTCCTGTGCGATATAATTGCGGGATCATGAAAGAATAAACGCTTAAAACGCATTTTCAATATGGACGATTCGCACAGCCTGTTCCGGTTCGCCATAAACTTCTATGACGTCAAAGCGCGGCTGAAACGGTGTAGAATGCTCTTGCAGCCAAAGTTCCGCTGTAATGCGCAGGCGTTGTTGCTTGCGGCTGGTCACGGCCTCCCTTGCAACGGCAAAGTGGTCATTTTTCCGCGTTTTGACCTCCACGAATAGAAGAACGCCGCTCAGCTCTGCAATGATATCAAGCTCACCGAAACGCGTGCGGTAATTGCGTGCCAGAATGCGCCCGCCCTTTTGGGCAAGGAAAGCGGCGGCCTGTGCTTCGCCCCATTCGCCGCGTGTCATTCCTTCAAATGCGGGTACTTCTGAAAGAACTTTTTCAGGAAACTCCGCCGGTGAATCGGGGACACGCCGTACTCCAGGATTGCCGCATAATGTGCCTTCGTGCCATAGCCCTTATGGCGTTCAAAGCTGTAGCCGGGATATTCCGCAGCCATCAGCTCCATGAAGTGGTCACGCGTGACCTTGGCAAGGATGGATGCTGCTGCGATAGAGGGAACGATTGCATCGCCGTCAACGATGCACCGTTCCGGTATGGAAAGGCCGGGGGAACGGTTGCCGTCAACCAGTGCGAAATCGGCGGGGACTGTAAGTGCTGCCGCCGCACCGCGCATGGCTTCAAAGGTCGCCTGGAGAATATTGATTTCATCTATACGTGTATGGTCAACCTCTGCAATGCCGTAGGCAATGGCCTTTTCGCAGATTTTGTCAAACATTTGTTCTCGTTTGCGCGAAGAAAGTTTTTTGGAATCGTCCAATCCTTCAATCATGCAGCCTTCCGGCAGGATCACTGCTGCTGCCACAACCGGCCCGGCCAGAGGGCCGCGTCCGGCTTCATCAATTCCGCAGACGGCGGTATATCCGCCGGTTTCCCTTGCTTCATAGCCCCAATCCAGCATCAGTATATTCCTCCGGTGTCTCAAGTGTGATGCGGCCCAGCACGCCGCCGCGGAATTCGTCCAGCAGGATACGTGCCATACGCTCGGTGTCCACCTCGCCGCCGGAGATCAGGAAACCTCGTTTGCGTGCAGCCTGTTCCAGCATTGCATAGCCGGGAAAATCGCATTCTGTGAACAGGCTGTCCAGCTTATAGCGGGTTTGGATTGCCTCGGGCGCGCGTGCCGCCAGCAGCTCAAACAGCTTGCAGGCCAGCGTCTCCACGTCCAGGATGTCATCTTTCACCGCGCCGGTAACGGCCAGCAGGATTCCGGTGCGTTCGTCATCGAAGCGGGGCCAGAGGATGCCGGGGGTATCCAGCAGGTCAATGCCGCCCTCGACCCGGAACCATTGCGAACCGCGTGTAACGCCGGGCTTATCGGCAGCTTTTGCGGCTTTTCGGCCTACAATGCGGTTGATGAAGGTTGACTTCCCCACATTTGGGATTCCGGCGACCATTACACGGGGGGAACGTCCGGTCTGTCCTTTTTCCTGCCATTGGGCGAGCTTTTCGGACAATGCCGTCCGCACGGCGGTGGAAAACCGTGCGGTACCTTGCCCGGAACGGCTGTCGGCTTCCAGCACCTGAAAGCCCTGTGCACGAAAATGCTGTGCCCATGCGCGGGTACAGGCCGGGTCGGCAAGGTCGATCCGGTTCAGGATCATCAGGCGGGGCCGGCCTTTGGCAATGTCGTCCATTTCGGGGTTGCGGCTCACCTGTGGGATACGTGCATCAACAATTTCACATACAAGGTCAACATTTTTAATGTGTTCTGCCATTTGCCGCCGGGTTTTGGTCATATGGCCGGGATACCATTGGATATTCATTTTACAGCGCTCCGATCCGTTCAAATGGATAAACGATGGTCAGCACATGGCCGAGGATGTAGCGTTCATCCACCATGCCGAGCAGGGAATTCCGGCTGTCGGTTGAGCCGTTCCGGTTGTCGCCCATTACGAAGACGCAGCCCTCCGGCACGATCTGGGGAAAGTCAACGTCTTCTTTTTTGCGGGTTGGCTCGGCGATATAGGGTTCATCGAGCAGCTCGCCGTTGACCCAGACTTCCCCGGTGTCAAAATTGATGTTGATCTCGTCGCCGCCGAGGGCAATGATTCGTTTTACGATGGGCAGGCCGTTCCAGAAACTTTCTTTATTGAGCACGACGATATCCCCGCGCTCGGGCTTGTAGCCCCAGTTGCTGGTCAGCATCACGTTGTGGTCCTCCAGTGTCGGGAACATGGAAGATCCGTCCACCCCAATCAGCCGCATGAAGAAGATAAAGACGATCACAAAAAAGATCAGCACGCTGATGAGGCTTTCACCCCAGTTAAAGAATTCGCTTTTGAATCGGCCGGGATGGTCCTTTTCTTTCTTTTTTTCGGTGGTATTCAAGGCTCCGGTATTTTCAGTGTTTTCAGACATGCTCTGAGCTTCCTTTCATTTTCTGGACGATTTGTCCGGTTGGCAGGACGACATAGACCCTGCCTATGATGCAGCGTATATCGACCATACCGAGTTCGGGGTCGCGGCTGTCGTCGGAGTGGCTGCGGTTGTCACCCATTACGAAAATGCAGCCGTTTGGTACGGTTTGGGGGAAGGGGAGGCCTTCGCTCCGAGTGGTTGCTTCGGCGATGTAGGGTTCATGGAGCAGTTGGCCGTTGACCCAGACTTGGCCCAGGTCGAAGTTGATGTTGATATTGTCGCCGCCCACGGCGATGATGCGTTTTACGATTGGCTGGCTGAAGAAGAATCCTTCTTTGGTCAGCACGACGATATCGCCGCGGGCGGGCTGATACAGCAGGCCGCTGGTGACCATCAGGTCGCCGTGCTGGAGGGTAGGATTCATAGAGATACCGCTGACGACTGTCAGCCGCACGATGAGCAGCGCAATACAGCAAAACAGCGACATTCCAACTGGAATCCAGGCAAAAGAGTCATAGATACTGCTGGCAAACCGTGGTTTGAATTCATTATTTTGCATTTGTTCGGGTACGCCCCTTTCCTGCATGGTACGCATACAGCTTTTATTATACGTTTTTTTGAAGCGGATGGCAAGAGAAAAACCAGAAAAAAGCGGAAATGTTCGCCTCTGCGGCGAGCACCAAAGGGCTCCGCCCTCTGGACTCCCGCCCCTCGCCGGGGAGGCGTCCTGCGCGGACAGCGCCAAAGGGCTCCGCCCTCTGGACTCCCGCCGGGGCTTCCGCCCCGGACCCCCGGATGCTAACGCATCCTTGCGTCGCCTGCGGGCGGGACGGGGGTTTGGAGGATTATTATCTTCCAGAATCCGTATTAAAATGCTGACTAATAGCACATTTTTTCATAATACCATAAAATGGATATTTTGTCCAATTCTCATGAAATATTAAATATTGTGACGAATTGATAATATTATGGAATAATCAAGTATATATAGAAAGGTGGTTATTCCATGAACTCAATCAGTTTAATTCGCACGATCCTTGGCGCAGCCAGGGGCAACATTCTTCCTTTGGCCTATGTAGTGGATATCACAGCGCAAAGGATTTTCATTCAGCACATCGCTGAAGATGATGTAAAGCTTTGTTCCGATGTCTGTGTAACGGCTGCAAAGCACCTCCCTGGGAAGCCGCAGGGCAAAGCAGTTATGCGGCAGGCGGCACGTCTGGCTAACCGCTGCTGGGATAAGTTGTTGAAGGAAGGCTGGGTCAAAGAATACATCGGCAAAGAAATTTCGGAGATTGACGGCCCGCGAATGATGATTATTTACCTGGCGACCCTTGCATATTTTGACAAGCCGTATTTTCAGATGGTTGACGAATGCGCAGAGGTCTTTATGGGTCAGCTGCCGAATAAGTCTCTGCTGCCGTGAATCCGCACTGCATATTCCTGACAACTGACAAATTATGAAAATGAAAAAGGGACTGCCCCAAAATGATAACACATTTCATTTTGGAACAGCCCTTTTTTCACAAACAATTATAAATCACCAATATATTTTGGCGCAAACATCCACCCTAAAACAATGATATTATGAAGCTTCCGTCAGATGTTCAGCCGCCTGCACGGTTCTTCATTTTATCTATATAGTCAAGAATCAATTCTACAGTTGCATCTACACCGATCCGACCGGCATTGATACACATGTCATAGTGATTCGACTTGCCCCACACCTGGCCTGTATAGTAGTTATAATAAGTTGCACGCTGTTTATCCATTTTTTCCAGTGCCGACGCAATCGACCGTCCAGTAATTTCATAGTCTGCACTGCCCCGCAGGCGGGTTTCACGTGCATCCATTGAGCCGGTAATGAAGAAATCAAAACGATTGCTATATTCACGCAGCACATGATCCGCACACCGACCAACCATCACGCACGGCCCCATATCTGCTAATTCGCGGATAACATTTGCCTGTGCCAGGTAAAGCTGATCCGTCAGCGACATACCATTAGTGCCTGCCGTGCCGAACATAGTCAATGAATATAAAAAGCTGTTTGTCGCACGTTTATCCAGCTGCTCGAACATTTCCTCGTCAAACCCCGACTTTTTTGCCGCACGCGTTATCAGCTCACGGTCATAAAAGGCGATGCCCAAACGAAGCGCGAGCTTTTTGCCGACCTCACGGCCACCTGAGCCGTATTCCCTGCCGATGGTAATAACCAGATTATCCTTCATAAAGCAAACGCCCCTTTCTGACGCCTCTGAAAGCGCCACACGTTTTATACAATTTTATGATATCGCAAACGACGTTTTTTGTCAAGTGTGCACAGAGACTTTTTTGTAAGCGCATCACAGAAATATCTTTTAAGACCAATCCCCAAACAGCGAAAATAAGTAGAATTTGCACCGTTTCACAATCAGCCTGTGACTTTTCAGGCTTCTCAAAAGATTCTTTTCCGAAAGAATGACACAGCATGGCAGAATCACTCTGCCATGCTGTGTAAAAGGTTTATCAAATCCAGTAATCAGTTGGAAGCAATTTCTTTCAGGATTTCATCACGTTTTGCAGTGCTGTCAATCGAGCGAATCGTACTGCGCAGCGGCAAGACAGACGATGGCGAAACCGACAGCTCATCAATACCAATCGCAAGGAAAGTTTCTGTCAGTGCGACATCCGCGCCGAGTTCGCCGCAAATACCAATCCAGATGCCGGCAGCATGGGCGTTATCCGCAGCCATTTTCAGCATACGGAGTACGGCCGGATGGTGCGCATCAAAGAAGCGGTCAAGGTTCTGTCCCTGACGGTCCACAGCAAGGGTATACTGGGTCAAGTCATTCGTACCAACAGAGAAGAAGTCAACCTCCTTGGCCAGACGGTCGCTCAGCATAACGGATGCAGGTGTCTCGATCATAATGCCAAGCTCCACATAATCCGCCATCGGGATACCCTCACGGGTCAATTCCTCGCGAACGTTTGCACAGATACGCTTAATCTCCTGAACCTCCCAAACAGAGGTAATCATGGGGAACATAATTGCAATTTTGCCATACGCCGATGCGCGGTAAAGTGCACGCAGCTGGGTACGGAACACCTCCGGACGGGTCAGGCAAATACGAATTGCGCGCAGGCCCATTGCCGGATTTTCCTCATGGTCGAGCTTGAAATAATCCGCCTGCTTATCTGCGCCAATATCCAATGTACGGATAATTACCCGCTTGCCGCCCATCCGTTCTGCAACGGTTTTGTATGCCAAGAACTGCTGCTCCTCAGTCGGATAATCATCATTCTGGAGATACAGGAACTCTGAACGGAACAGGCCAATCCCGCCGCCGTCGTTGCGCAGCACTGCCTCCACATCCTCCGGGGAGCCAATATTACAGTATACCATTATGCTCTTGCCGTCGGTGGTTACGTTAGGCTGACCCTTCAGCTGCTCAAGCAGCTCCTTGAGTGCACGCTCCTTGGCCTGCTTCTTAATCAGGCGATCCCGGGTTATCTCATCTGCATCGAAAACGACTTCGCCGGTCTGTCCGTCAATCAGAATATCCTTACCCTCAAGGGACTCCGCAAGCGCATCCCCTACACCGCAGATCGCGGGAATCCCCATCGTACGGGCTAAAATCGCCGTATGGCTGTTGCCCGAACCGCCGCGAGTGACAAAACCAAGGATTTTTGATTTATCCAGCTGTACGGTTTCAGACGGCGCAAGGTCGTCAGAAGCCAGGATCACCGGCACAGCAGAATCAATTCCTCCGGCAACTGCGCCGCTCAGAATGCCGATCACACGGTTAGAAATATCACGCACATCCGCGGCGCGCGCCTGCATATATGCATCATCCATATTTGCAAACATCTCCGCAAATATCTCCGCAGTGTCCGAAACTGCTGCTTCAGCATTTACCTTATCGTTTATCATCCCCTGAACACTCTCAATATAATCGAGATCATCCAGCATCAGCTGGTGCGCCTCAAAAAGCTGCGCACTCTCTTCGCCGACCTCCGCCAGCGCCTTTTCGTACAGGCCTTTCAGCTGCTCGATTGCCAGCAAACGCGCACTCTCGAACCGCTCAAACTCTGCTGCCGGGTCCGCAATCTCATGCCGCTCAATCTCTCCGCCACCCCGGCGGTAAAAATAAAGAGGCCCTGCTGCTACACCAGTGGAAACACCCTTTCCCTGTAAACGAATCATTTACGAACACTCCTTCACTTTCTTATGATGTATATGGTCGGCCGATTGCCGTAGCCAACAAAAACAACAGTCTTATCCTCATATATAATATATACGCTTTATTCATCCGGTGCATGATACCACCCGGCCCGCCGTCCCTTTGGCGGGTCGGGCAGTATGTACAAACAACAACAAAACGCACCAATCCCCCGCCGCAGCGGAAAGAAAGCTTTTACTCAATTTTTTCTCGAAAAAATTGCGGGAGTCCAGAGGGCAGCGCC
>CAJUSB010000066.1 GCA_910589115.1 uncultured Clostridia bacterium
GATCACGAATCGTCTCTAATGGCTGTTTTTACTCAATTTATTGTATCCTAATGCGCTTTTCAGGTTAAAGACGGGCGCACCTTCTTTCATCATCTGGCGGATGACATTACAGCAGGCTGCCTTTTCCTGTTTGCTTAGTGCCAGTGTTTTGGTATCCGGGTAAGGCGTATGGAAGTTAAACGAGACTGCCCGGATATTGGGCGTATTTTTTGCGGCAAGGCATACATCCCGAATGCCGCTTTGATTGATTTGGTTGACTGCCATATAGAAGCAGATATTGTCGGATGCGGCATTACGGATATTTTCCATAATGAGGTCGTAGGTGTCGCCTCTGATTTCGTTATGCTGCGACCGGGTGCCGTCCAGGCTCAAGAGGATCAGGTCGGCTTCCGGCAGGCAGAGCGGGAAAGTGCCGTTGGTAACGACGTTGACGATTAGGAACCCCATTTTTTTCGCTTCGATCACAAGATCGCGCAGGGTCATTTTGCCGTCATGCCAAAGGAAGGTTTCCCCGCCGCAAAAGAAGAGGATGCGCACACCCATTTTATACAGCGTCTGCATTTCCGCCCGAATTTGCCGGTAAGGATAGAGTACGGCTGTAATGTTGTTTACCGAGCAGTGTTTGCATGACAGGTTGCATTTGTCTGTCACGATTACCGTACCCAGGATTGGGTCTTTCTTTCGGAACAAAATCGACCGTATACCGAACCTTGCGAAATAAAGGAAGGAGGAAGGCTTCATTCATCCACAGCCCCTTTCGGGTCATATATCCGCGAGTGCCTGCGTTGCGAGTGCGGCTGCTGTCGTTACGTTCGCCTGCGCGGCGGGCGGCCCCTGCGCGGGGCAGCGCCAGAGGGACTTGTCCCTCTGGACTCCCATCTATCGCCTGCGGGCGGGACGGGGGATGTACGCGCTGGTTCACTTATGCTGCTGCAACTTCTTTTTGAACGTGATTTGCGGTTATATAACCAATTTGAAAATTATTCAAAGCCCGTTTCAACCTATATTTCTGCGTGAACAGGCGCAGCGGCTGAATCGCTGTCAGATGTTGTTTATGGACGATATGAAATGGGTTTTGAGATAGGCCTATTTTATCACACCCCATCTATGCTGGCAATAGTACCTCTTGCCATATGCGAATAAATTTACTTTCCAGACACAGGATTTCGGAAAGATAGCCTTGCCTTTACTGGTAAATTGTGCTATAGTAGCATTCAGAAATAGACAGGCGTTCCGGCGGCAAATACTGCAAAAAGCGGTGTTTCCGGCTGTGTGGTGTATTTGCGGCGTGTATCGTCTGCATTGTCTGACACCGCTGCGGGGAGCCGGAATACCGCCGGTGCAGCAGCGGAAAACCCGAAATTTTTTGTAAATTCTGCATTTGGATGGGTTCGCAGTCTTGTAATTTGGGGAAAAATCTAGTAAAATAAAATGAATCGCAATGGGAGCGGCCGGTATACCCCCTCCCACCGGGAGGCTGTGCAATGTTCGGGTTTATTCGCCCCGTCAAGGATGAGCTGCGCGTGCGGGAGGTACATCGCTTTCAGGAGGTTTACTGTGGCCTGTGCCATGCCATCCGCGCCCGCTATGGCAGGTTCCATACCTTTTTTTTGAGCTATGATATGACCTTTTTTGCGCTTGTGCTTGGATGTACTGAGACGGACGGGGCACGTGAAAAACGGCGGTGCGATGCTTCGCCAATACGTCCGCGCGCGGCCTGTTTCGGCTGTGCTGCGATTGACCGGGCCGCAGACGTCAGCGTCCTGCTGAATTATCATAAGCTGCGCGACTCTGTGCGGGATGAATCCGGGCCGCGCCGCTTGGCGGCTGGAATCCTGCTCCGCCTGGCGGGGCCGGGGTATCGGCGGGCTGCCAGGCGGCTGCCCGAGGCTGACCGTGAAATTGCCGGATGCATTGACGAACTGGCTGCGCTGGAGGCTGCCGGGTGTGATTCCATTGACCGGGCGGCCGACCCGACTGCCCGGCTGCTGGCCGCAGCTGTTCCGCCGACTGGTGATGCACGTGAGCGTATTCTGCGCCAGCTTTTTTACCATACCGGGCGGTGGGTCTATCTGATTGATGCCTGTCAGGATCTTGCCGGCGATTTGGCGCACGGCGGATATAATCCGGTTGCACTCCGGTTTGGGCTGGTGCGTGCAGACCTTTCCGCGGCGCGGGAGGCGTTGGAACGCACGTTAGAGCGGTCGCTTGCGGATATCTGCACGGCCTTTGACCTGCTCGGCGCACAGCGCGATGCAGGGCTGATCGAAAATATCATCTGGCTGGGCCTGCCCACCGTGACGCGGCAGGTGCTTGATGGAACTTATCAAATGAACGGAGGACGAATGCGTCATGGATCCTTATAAACTGCTTGGCGTTACGCCGCAGACCAGCGATGATGATGTGAAACGCGCCTATCGTGAGCTTGCGCGCAAATACCACCCGGATAATTATGTAAATAACCCGCTTGCAGACCTTGCGGAGCAGCGGATGAAAGAAATCAATGAGGCCTACGACCAGATCATGAACGAACGTTCAGGGCATGGTTCTGCGCGGTCCGGGCCTTCGGCATCCTCTTCGGGCGGCTATCAGCAGCAGTACAGCAGCTATGGCGGGCAGCAGGGATATGGCCAGCAGGGGGGACCGGGTACGTTTACGCAGATCCGTTCTGCGATCACCCAGGGCAATCTCAATCTGGCGGAGGAAATGCTCCAGCGAACCAGCCAGCGCAATGCGGAATGGTTTTTCCTGATGGGAACGGTCTACTATCGGAAAGGCTGGTATGACGAGGCTTCCCGCTGCTATCAGCAGGCCTGTGCGATGGAGCCGAATAATGCGGAATACCGCTCGGCCCTGAATATGGTAAATATGTCGGGGACCTACGGCGGCTACCGGCCAATGCAGCACTCTGATTTGTGTGACTGCTGCGCTAATTTGATGTGCCTTTCCCTTTGCTGTAACTGCTGTAATATGGGGTGTTGACAGTGAAGGCGCACAGCATAGCCTACGGCGGCATGATGACCGGTGTTTCCATGATGCTTCTCGGGGTGGGCACGCTGTTCGAGGTAGTGTCCGGCGCTGCGGCGCTGCTCGCGTCGTTGGTGCCTGCGCTTTTTTTCCTCCGGGGGGAGGCCCGCACCGGACGGCTTGTTTATGGTGCAACCTCCATTCTTGCGGTGCTGCTCCTGCCGGATAAATTCACCGTGCTGGGGTATGTGCTCGTGCTGGGACTGTTCACAGTTGTGCGGTTTACGGTAAATTGGCAGAGGAAGGTCCTGCGGCTGGCTTGTAAAGCTGCGCTCATTCTGTTCTGGGTGCTGCTTTCGGTTTTAGTGATCCGCCTGGGCCTTGTGGCCGAACTGCCTGCCGTTTCCCCACTCGTCCTGGCCGGGCTGACAGTGGGCTGGACCGTATTTCTTGTCTATTATGATTTTTGTGTGACGCGTATTTTTGCGGGACTGGGCCGCTGGCTCAGCCGATTCCACTAAATAATAGCAGCTACTATGAAACCATCCCAGAAATCATTACAGCTGCCGCCCCTTCGGCCCGCCGTCCTTTTGGCGGGGCGAAGCAGCACGGATAAATAATCATCGGCGCACCCATTCCCCGCCGCAGCGGAGGAAGGGAGTCCAGAGGGACAAGTCCCTCTGGCGCTGCCCCGCGTAGGGGCCGCCCGCCGCGTAGGCGAACGTAACGGCAGCCACCAGCACTGGCGCAGGCGAACGTAACGGCAGCCGCCAGCGCTGGTTCCATAAATCTATCACAGAGAGGGTTCGGAAACATTATGAAAAGCATGACCGGCTATGGCCGCGCACGCCTGTCCGCACACGGACGCGAGATTACCGTTGAGGTGCGCTCGGTCAACCATCGTTATCTGGATTGTACGGTGAAGGTCCCGCGTGCCTATGGGTTTCTGGAAGAGGCGCTGAAAAAGGCCGCTGCCGGACGTATTGCACGCGGACGTGTCGATGTTTTTACCGTGATTGACGATACTGGCGCCGCCGGTATGGAAATCCTGCTCAATGAGCAGCTGGCTGGCGGGTATATTGAAGCCCTCCGCCGCCTGCGTGACCAGTTTGGTTTGCCGGACAATATTACCGCGCTCGGCGTTGCAAAGCTGCCGGACGTGCTCACCTGCCAGCGCGCCGAGGTGGACGCCGCAGAGCTGACCGCCGATGTGCTCGCCGCATTTGAAGAGGCTGCCGCAGGGTTCGATCAGATGCGCACCCGCGAAGGGGAGCGGCTCGCCGAAGACGTTGCCAGCCGTGCCGAGACCATCCTTGCATTGGTCGCCGCAGTCGAGGAGCGCAGCCCGGAACGGGTTTCCGCCTACCGTGAAAAGCTGTACCGGCGGATGCAGGAGGTGCTCGAATCCGCGCAGGTGGATGAACAGCGTATCCTGCTGGAAGCTGCACTGTTCGCGGATAAGACGGCCGTCGATGAGGAGACCGTCCGCCTGCGCAGCCATATCAGCCAGCTTGGGCTGATGCTGCGGGAGAACGGCGCGGTTGGACGGAAGCTGGATTTCCTGGTGCAGGAGATGAACCGCGAGGCCAACACCATTGGTTCCAAGGCGAACGATGTGGCGCTGTCGCGGCTGGTCGTTGACCTGAAAGCCGAGATCGAAAAGATCCGGGAGCAGATACAGAACATCGAATAGGCCAGCGCTCCATTGCGTGCCTGCGGGGGCAGGCCTATGGTAAAGAGGGGGACACTATGAAGCTCATTAACATCGGCTTCGGCAATATGGTTTCTGCAAGCCGCCTTGTGGCGATCGTCAGCCCGGAATCCGCGCCGATCAAGCGCATTATTCAGGAAGCGCGCGACCGGAGCGTCCTGATTGACGCGACCTACGGGCGGCGCACCCGTGCGGTGCTGGTTATGGACAGTGACCATGTCATCCTTTCGGCAGTGCAGCCGGAGACCGTTGCAGGGCGCATGACAAGCCGTGACGGAGAGGAGAGCGACGATGCATAAGGGGAATTTATATGTATTTACCGGTCCGTCCGGCGTGGGCAAAGGCACTGTGCTGCGGCGGCTGCTGGAGGAAGTGCCCGGACTGTTCCTGTCGATTTCAGCAACGACCCGCGCGCCCAGGCCGGGGGAAGTGGACGGGGAGCACTATTACTTTATTTCAAAAGAGGTGTTTGAGCGCAAGATTGCGGAGAATGCTTTTTTGGAATATGCGCAGTATGTCGGCCACTGCTACGGTACGCTTGAACGTCCCGTAGAAGAGCGGCTTGCCGCAGGCAGCGACGTTATTCTGGAGATTGAAGTGCAGGGCGCAATGCAGGTGCATGAAAAGCGCCCCGATGCAGTGATGGTATTCCTTGCGCCGCCATCGATGGAGGAGCTCAGCGCACGCCTGCACGGGCGCGGCACAGAGAGTGAGGACAAGATACGCAGACGTTTGGAAACCGCACAGCATGAGCTGGAATATCAGGCGAATTTCGATCATATTGTAGTGAATGATACGGTTGAAGGTGCGGTTGGGGTGCTGCGTGAGCTGATCCTGGGAGCCAGGACGCAGGCTTAAGGCTTGTATTTACAGGCTGTCATCTTGTGGATACAGGGTCTTAAAATGCTGGGAATTGTAGAATAACGGGGGCTGAGCTCCCGATGCTTTTGAGAGGAACGAACGTTTATGTTAAAACCGTCTATGAATGAACTGATGGCCAAGGTAAGCAACCGTTACCTGTTGGTTAATCTTACGGCGCAGCGTGCCCGTGACATCTCCGAGGAGGCCGAAAAAACCGGTGAAAAGCTGCCTGACAAGTCTGTCAAGCTGGCACTGGACGAGATTGCCGACGGCCGGGTTGTATACCGTGACGGCCCCCGTCCGGAGCCGATTCCCGAGCCCGAGCCGGAGCTGGAATATACGCGGCTGGAGCCTGAGCAGCAGGCGGCCGGGGCTGAGGCTGAGGCAGAAGCAGAGGAGGAGCCTGCCGGGCAGGATGCATTTGCGCTGGCCCCCGAAATTATTTACAGCGGCACGCAGGATTCGGCCGCATTTCAGGAGTTTGATGGGCAATGGACTTGAGCAATCAGAAAATCGTATTATGTGTGACCGGCGGGATCGCGGCCTACAAGGCCGCAGATCTCGTTTCGCGTCTCAAAAAGCAGCGGGCGGAGGTCTTTGTCATCATGACAAAATCCGCCTGCGAATTTATTACCCCCCTTACGTTGGAAACTCTCTCCGGGAACAGGGTTGTTACCGATATGTTTTCGCGTGATTTCCCGTGGGAGGTGGAGCATATTTCGCTTGCCAAGCGGGCGGATGTGTTTGTGATTGCACCCTGCACGGCCAATGTGCTGGGGAAAGCGGCGCACGGCATTGCGGATGATATGGTTACAACGACGCTGATGGCAACCCGTGCGCCGTTGGTCATTGCGCCTGCGATGAATACGAATATGTATGAAAATCCGGTTGTGCAGCAAAATATGCAGATACTGCGGGAGCGCGGCGCACAGTTTGTGCAGCCGGAAAGCGGCAGGCTGGCGTGCGGTGATACCGGGCGCGGCAAGATGGCCGACCCGGCGGTAATTTGCGGCGCGGTGATGGCTGCGGCGGCTGCGCGTGACCTTGCAGGGCTGCGCGTTCTTGTGACGGCAGGGCCGACGCAGGAGGCGCTGGACCCGGTCCGGTTCCTGTCCAATCATTCGACGGGCAAGATGGGGTATGCGATTGCGGAAGCGGCAGCGCGGCGTGGCGCAGAGGTGACGCTTGTCACCGGGCCGGTCAGCCTGCCGGTGCCGGAGGGCGTGCGGGCGGTGCCCGTTGTTTCGGCGCGGGAAATGTATGATGCGGTGCTTTCGGCGCTGCCGGAGCAGGATTTTATCATCAAGGCGGCTGCGGTCGGTGATTACCGTCCGGCAGAGACCGCGCAGGAGAAGCTCAAAAAGAAGGACGGCAGTATGACGCTTGAACTGGTGCGCAACCCGGATATTCTAAAAGCGGTTGGCGAGCGTAAGGCTGCGGGACAGCTTGTGTGCGGATTTTCGATGGAAACGCGCGATCTGCTGGAAAACTCCGCTGCCAAACTGGAGAGCAAGAATTGTGATTTTATGATAGCGAATGACCTGAGAACCGAGGGTGCAGGTTTTGGCACAGATACCAACGTAGTCACGGTACTCCGGCGGGGCGGTGAGGTGGAGCGTTTGCCGAAGATGTCCAAGGCAGAGCTGGCGGACGGTATTTTGGACCGGCTGCTGGAGGTACGGAAGGCACGATGAAAATTTGTGCGGTGGCGGTGGATGCGGCGACCTATGCGATAGATCGGCTGTATGATTATACTGCGCCGGAGGACTGTGAGCCGGAGATTGGCAGCCGGGTGCTTGTGCCGTTTGGGCGGGGCAACAAGCGGCTGGAAGGGATTGTAATGGCCGTCCGGGACGGTACGGGCGAGGGCTTAAAGCCTGTGTTGGAGGTGCTTGACCGGGAGCCTGTGCTGACTGCGGCGCAGCTTCGGCTGGCGGTGCACCTGCGGGAACGGCTGTTTTGCACCTTTTTCGATTGTGTGCGCACCATCTTGCCTGCGGGGCTGTGGTTCCGGCGGCGGGAACGGTTCCGCCCGGGGCGGTGTGACCTGACGGCATGGCAGGCCCGTGATGACGAGGTGGGAGCGGTTATGCGGCTGTTCCCGGATGAGGAAACGTCACTTCTGCTGCCGGAGATTGAGCAGGCGCTGCCCCGGGTCAATGTCAAGCCGCTGCTGGACCGGCTGTGTGCCGAAGGGGTGTTGGAGTATCAGCCGGGCATAGCGCCCAATGTGCGGGATAAAACCGAAACCATGCTTCGTCTGGCAGTTGATCCGGAGTCGGCCAGCCGGAGCTGCGCACGGGGCAGCACAGTGCGGCAGGATGTAATCAGCCTGCTGGCGTCCGGCGACGCGATGAGCCGGCAGGAGCTGATGTACATGACCGGGGCAAGCGCGGCGGTGCTGAACAGCATGGTCAAACGCGGCATTCTGGAAAAGGAGGAGGCGGAAGTATTCCGGCTGCCTGATTTTTCGGATATCCCGCAGGGGCCGCCGGTCGAGCTGAGCGCAGCGCAGCAGGAGGTATTTGACGGGCTGTCGTCCCTGCTTCGGAAGGGGGAGGCGGCGGCAGCGCTGCTGTACGGCGTGACCGGCAGCGGCAAAACGTCGGTATATTTGAAGCTGATTGCGGAGACGCTGGCAATGGGGCGCACGGCGATTATGCTGGTGCCTGAGATAGGGCTGACGCCGCAGGCGATACGGGCATTTGTCGGACAATTTGGCAGTCGGGTAGCGCTTATGCATTCGGCGCTTTCGACTGGGGAGCGTTATGACAGCTGGAAGCGGGTGAAGAGCGGTGCGTGCACTGTGGTTGTGGGGACGCGTTCGGCGGTTTTCGCCCCGGTGGAAAATCTGGGGCTGATTATTATTGATGAGGAGCAGGATGGCGCATATATTTCGGAGCAGTCTCCGCGCTATCACGCACGGGATGTGGCCAAATATCTGGTCAGCCGTTCAAAGGGGCTGCTGGTGCTGGGGTCGGCGACGCCGTCGGTGGAGAGTTATTATGCCGGAAAGCAGGGGAAATATCCAATTTTCACGCTTTCGGAGCGGTTTATGGGCACGCCCATGCCGGAGGTAACGGTAGCTGATCTGCGGGGGGAGCTGCGCCAGGGCAACGGCGGCAGCATTGGCACGGTGTTGGAGGAAGCGCTGGCGCGCAACCTGACGGAGGGACGGCAGAGCATCTTATTTCTGAACCGGCGGGGCAACAGCCGGACGATTGGGTGTCCGTTGTGCGGCTGGGTGCCGGAGTGCCCGTCGTGTACTTCAACGCTGACGTATCACTCGGTGAACAGCCGTGCAATGTGCCATTACTGTGGCTTTTCGATTAAGGTGAATGGGGCGTGTCCGTCCTGCGGCGGGGAGCGGCTGTTTATGGAGACGGCTGGCACCCAGCGGGTGGAAGAGGAATTGCGTGAGAAGTTCCCGCAGGCGCGGGTGCTGCGGATGGATGCGGACACGACGGCGCGGAAAAACGCGCATGAGAAGCTGCTTGCGAGCTTTGCGAAGGGCGGGGCGGACATCCTGCTTGGTACGCAGATGGTAACGAAAGGGCTTGATTTTGAGAATGTGACGCTGGTCGGCGTGCTGGATGCAGATCAAAGCCTGTACGCGCCGAACTACCGGGCGAAGGAGCGGACGTTTTCGCTGATTACGCAGGTTGTGGGACGAGCGGGGCGGCGGTTTTCGGTGGGGCGGGCGGTCATACAGACGTACAGCCCGAGCCACCCGGTGATTCTTGCTGCTGCGCGGCAGGATTACGACCGGTTTTATGAGAGTGAGATTGAGGCGCGTGGGGCGTTGCTTGCGCCGCCTCTGGCTGAACTGCTGGTGCTCACGGCGGCGGGGGAAGAGGAGCGGCAGGTGCTTGCATCGCTGCTGGCGCTGCGCCGTCGTTTGGAGGGCCTTATGCAGGGGCAGTTTCGGGAGATTGCTTGTCCTGTGCTGGGGCCGGTTCCGGCCACAGTTGTCCGGGTGATGAAGCGTTACCGGTATCATTTGACGCTGCGCTGTCCGGAGAGCAAGCTGCGGCGGCAGCTTATTTCGGGGGTATTATGCGAATTTGCGCGTGACAAAAGCAACCGGGGGGTATCACTTCACGCCTCGCTCAACCCGGACTTATAAGGTACGGTTGTCCTCTGCGGACGGCACCAGAGGGCGCTGCCCTCTGGACGCCCGCGCCTACGCGGCGGGCGGTCCTCTGCGGACGGCACCAAAGGGCGCTGCCCTCTGGACTCCCGCAATTTTTTCGAGAAAAAATTGAGTAAAAGCTTTATTTCGCCTGCGGGCGGGATGGGGTTTCAGATTTGCTTTTATGCGGTGGTGGCCGTCCTGCCAAAAGCAGGGCAGGACGGCCGGGATCATGCGCCGCAGGGGGCGTACATATTTCACAAACAGAAGGAGATAGTTATGGCACTTCGTACAATTTTGGTTCAGGATGACCCCATGCTTCGCAAAAAATGCCGTCCTGTGACGGTTTTTAATGATAGGATCAAGCAGCTGGTAGATGATCTGGTTGAGACGCTCAAGGCCAGCGGCGGCGTGGGACTGGCTGCGCCGCAGATTGGCATTCTGCGGCGGGTTGCTGTGATTATGGATATCAACAAGAAGCCCGAGGAGGTGATTGTGCTCATCAATCCTGAGGTGATTGATAAAAAGGGCAGTGAGCGGGTTCCGGAGGGGTGTTTGAGTTTTCCGAATGTTTGGGGCTATGTGACCCGTCCGACCTGGGCGAAAATCCGGGCGCAGGATGTAAACGGGAATTGGTTCGAGCGCGAGGGGGAAGATGTGGTTGCCCAGTGCTTCTGCCATGAGACCGAGCATTTGGATGGGCATGTGTTTACTGATAGGATTGAGGAATTTATTGACCCGGAGGATATCAAGCAGGGATGAGAATTTTATTTATGGGAACGCCGGATTTTGCTGTACCTTCCTTGGCGCGGCTGATTGCGGATGGTCATGAGGTTTGTGGGGTGTTTACGCAGCCAGACAAGCCGCAGGGCCGGAAGCAGGTGCTTACGCCGCCGCCGGTGAAGGTGCTTGCGCTTGAGCATCAACTGCCGGTGTACCAGCCGGAGACGTTGAAGAATGGAGCAGTTTCCGGTCTTTTGGAGGAGCTTGCGCCCGAGCTGATTGTCGTTGTGGCGTATGGTAAGATTTTGCCGGGATATGTTTTAGAATATCCGAGGTTGGGTTGTATCAATGCGCATGGCTCGCTTTTGCCGCGCTGGCGTGGGGCTGCGCCGATTCAGTGGGCGGTGATTGCGGGGGACACGGTCACGGGTGTCACGATTATGCAGATGGATGCCGGGCTGGATACCGGTGATATGTTGGCGAAGTGTGAGACGGAGATTGGGGCGCGTGAGACAGCCGGGGAATTATTTGACCGTTTGGCAGTGCAGGCGGCGGCGCTTTTATCCGATACAGTGCGGCGGCTGGAGGACGGCCCGCTGGCGGGGGAACCGCAGGCGGACGAAGGGTCCTGCTACGCGCATATGTTGGATAAAAACGTGGCAGTGATTGATTGGGCGAAAAGCGCGCATGAGATTGATTGTCTGATACGGGGGCTGAACCCGTGGCCGGTGGCATTGACTGTGCTGGATGGTGCGAGGCTCAAGGTTTATTCGGCAGAACCGGCAGAGGGCAGCGGCGCACCCGGCGAGGTGCTCTGGGCCGACCCGAAACGGGGGATGCTGGTTGCCTGTGGTACGGGTGCGCTGGCGCTTGGCGAGGTGCAGGCGGTTGGCGGCAAGCGTATGCGAGTGAATGACTGGCTGCGTGGGCATACTGTTCCGGTGGGGACTGTGCTGGGCGGCTGAGGAATGTCTTTTTTGTGGTGATTTTAGGAGGTGTGTTATGTACGGCTTTGGGTTTGATATGTATTATCTGGTGCTGGTGCTGCCGTGCGTCCTTTTTGCGATGTGGGCCCAATGGAAGGTCAATTCAACGTTTGATCGGTATTCTGCGGTCTATTCGCGCCGGGGGATCACTGCTGCGCAGGCTGCCGCAGCAGTTCTGCGTGCGAACGGTGTGCCTGGCGTTGCCGTCGAACACATAGCAGGCAAATTAACGGATCACTATGATCCGCGGGCAAATGTGATCCGCCTGTCTGATGCGGTGTACAATTCCACTTCGGTTGCGTCTATCGGGGTTGCCTGCCATGAGGCCGGGCACGCGGTACAGTATGCACGGAACTATGCGCCGATTCATCTGCGGGCGGCGATAGTACCGCTGACGAATATTGGTTCGGCACTGTCCATGCCTCTGATCCTGTTGGGATTTTTTATCAACATTTCAGGGCTGATTACGATTGGTATTGCAGCGTTTGGGCTTTCTACGCTCTTTCAGCTGATTACGCTCCCGGTGGAGCTTGATGCTTCCCGGCGTGCGCTTGCTGCGATTGAGGGCAGTGCGATTTTGGAGGGAGAAGAGGTACAGCAGGCCCGCAGGACGCTGTGGGCGGCGGCAATGACCTATGTGGCTGCGCTTGCGGTTTCGCTGGCACAGCTGCTGAGACTGGTTTTGATTTTTGGGAGGCGCAGCCGTGATTAAGAAGAAGCCAACGACCCCGCGCGAGGTGGCCGTGTTTACCTTATTTTCGATTCGGGAAGAGGGGGCATGGTCAGACGGTGCGCTGCATCATTATATTGTACGCGCGGGGCTGGATACGCGGGATGCGGCGCTTGCGTCGCAGCTCGCCTGCGGGGTGCTGCAAAACCGTTCACTTTGCGAATTTTATCTGAAACGGTTTTCAAGTGTTCGGTTGTCGCGTCTGCTGCCCCGTGTGCGGGATTGCTTGGATTTGGGGATTTACCAGCTTGTCATGCTGGACCGGATTCCTGCCCATGCTGCGGTATCCGAAACGATGATGCTCATTCGCAGGTATGCCCATGCGAATGAGCGCACGGTGAAATATGCCAATGGTGTTTTGCGTGCCGTCGCGCGGGCGGCGGAGGACGGAAGCCTGCCCGTCCTCGACTGCCCGACCAAGGCGGAATATCTTGCTTTGCGTTACAGTCATCCGGAGTGGTTGACGAAGGTACTTTGTGCAGAGTTTGGTGAACAGGCGGCTGCATCCATTTGTGCGCAGAATAATGAATCTGCGCCGCTTTGCCTGCGGGTGGATCTGTTAAAAACCAGCTGTGAAAAGGTACTGTCCGAGCTGCGGGAAAGCGGGCTTTCCTGCACAATGCACAGAAAAATTGAAAATCTGATTTTATGCAGCGGCGGGAATGTTTCCGCTATGCCGGCGTTTCGGCGCGGGGATGTGACCGTTCAGGATGGTGCAGGCATTGTCTGTGTGGATGTGCTCGCACCGCGTCCGGGGGAGCTTGTGCTCGATCTGTGCGGCGCACCAGGTGGAAAGACTTGTTATATTGCGGAAAAAATGGCAAACCGGGGACATGTGATAGCAGGCGACCTGTACGAACATAAGCTGGAACGCATTCAGGCTGCGGCCGAACGGCTGGGGCTGGGGATTATCGAAACCAGGCTGGCCGATGCTGCGGTATTCCAGCCCGGGCTGGAAGGGCGGGCCGACCGTGTGCTGTGCGACGTGCCCTGCTCTGGGATGGGTGTGATCCGAAAAAAGCCGGAGATCCGTTGGAAGTCAGAGGAAAGCCTTCAGGGGCTGCCGGAGATCCAGTATGCGATTTTGGAGACGGGCAGCCGCTATGTGAAGCAGGGCGGCACATTGGTGTATTCGACCTGTACCATCCTGCGGCGGGAGAATGCCGAAGTGGTTGAAAAGTTCTTAAAACAGCACCCGGAATTCTGTGCGGAAGGCTTTACACACCCTGCTGTGGGCGAGGTGCCGGAAGGGTACATTACTTTATTGCCGCATATTCATCAAACGGACGGATTTTTTATTGCAAAGCTGCGGCGTATGTAGTAAAATAAGGGAAGGGCTTCCGTCAGCATTCCACGCGATTCGCAGAATCGTTTTGTTATACTGGTATTGGAATCGGTGCTGTACCGAACCGCACCGGCGGGCTCTTTGTCAGGAATTGGCATATTTTTGACGAATTCCTGGAGGTTTTATGACTGAAATCAAGTCTTTGACGATTGAAGAACTGCGCGGCGGATTGGCCGCGCTTAATGAAAAGCCGTTCCGCGCCAAGCAGATTTTCAGATGGCTGCATCAGCCGGTCACTAGTTTTACAGAGATGACCGACTTATCCAAGCCCCTGCGTGCGGCGTTGGACAGGCAGTACCTGTTGACTGTGCCGCAGATTGAGCGCAAACAGGTTTCTGCTGTGGACGGCACGATAAAATATCTTTGGCGGCTGCATGACAATGAATGTGTAGAGAGTGTATTGATGCATTACCGCCACGGCAATACGGCCTGCGTTTCGACACAGGTCGGCTGCCGGATGGGCTGTGCTTTTTGTGCCTCCGGCGTATTTGGGCTGAAACGCAGTCTTTCCGCTGGGGAGATACTGGACCAGGTTCTCTTTATGCAGAAGGATGCCGGAGTACCGGTTTCCAATATCGTCCTGATGGGGACGGGGGAACCGCTTGATAATTATGAGAATGTACTGAAATTTATCCGTCTCGTCTCCTGCCCGGAAGGGATTTGTATCGGGCAGCGGCATATTTCGCTGTCGACGAGCGGGCTTGCAGATAAAATAGAGGAACTCGCGCGGGAGCATTTGCAGCTGACGCTGTCCATCTCCCTGCACGCGCCTGATGATGGGAGCCGCAGCAAAATGATGCCGGTCAACCGGCGCTTTCCGATTGCACAGTTGATGCGTGCGTGCGAGTATTATTTTGATATGACCGGGCGGCGTGTCTCGTATGAGTACGCAATGGCCCGCGGCGTAAGTGACCGCCCTTGGCAGGCTGAACGGCTGGTTCAGCTGCTTCGTGGCAGGCCGGGGCATGTGAACCTGATTCCGCTGAACCCGGTGAAAGAGAGTCCCTTACAGCCGAGTACAGTTGAAAGCGTCCGTCGTTTTCAGCAGATATTGGAGCGCGGCGGCATTACTGCCACTGTGCGCCGTCGGCTCGGGCCGGATATTGATGCCGCGTGTGGCCAGTTGCGCCGCCGTCGGCTTGAGGAAGGTGAATCGCTTTGACAGCATATGGAACCAGCGACCGGGGCTGCCGCCGTCCGACCAACCAGGACGCGTATGCGCTCTCGATGAGGGAAGAAGAAGGGATTGCCGTGATTGCCGTTTGTGACGGCATGGGCGGCGCAAATGCCGGGAATGTGGCCAGCCGTTTTGCGCTGGATACTTTTATGGAACGTATACAGGAACAGGTGACGGCACGTATGAGCCGCGAGGGGATCGAACGTGCCCTGCGGGACGCTGCCGATGCCGCGAATGAGACTGTTTTTCGTCTGTCTACCCGTCAGCCTGAGTTTGCAGGCATGGGTACGACGCTTGTTGCAGGTGTTATTACGAAGGAAAAGGCGATGTTGCTCAATATTGGTGACAGCCGCGCCTATGAGATTGATGCAAAAAATATTATGCAGCTGACAGAAGATCATTCCTATGTCAACGAAATGATCCGTCAGGGCAAGCTCCGCGCCGAGGATGCGCGCACCCACCCGAACCGAAATCTGATCACCCGTGCTGTGGGTGTTGACCCGCGGGTAGAGGCTGATGTATATGAGGTCGATTTGCGTGAGGGTGAGGTACTCCTGCTGTGCTCGGACGGACTCAACAGCATGGTAGAGGATGCGCAGATTGGCGAGATCATCCGGCGTTCCGGCGACCTTGAGACGGCGGGACAGGCCCTTGTGGAGGCTGCAAAGCTCTGCGGCGGTGCAGATAATATAACCGTTGTGCTGTTTTCGCGCGATACCTCGGAAAATGAACCGGCAAAGCATGAGGAGTAAAGAGCATGGATGATAAATACATAGGGAAGCTGCTGGACAGCCGGTATGAGATCCTTGATATTTCCGGTGTCGGCGGCATGGCGGTCGTATACAAGGCGCGCGACCGCGCCCTGAACCGCTATGTTGCTATAAAGGTTCTCAAGGATGAATTTGCGGAGGATGAGGAGTTCCGCCGCCGTTTCCACAATGAATCGCAGACGGTTGCCCGTTTGTCGCATCATAATATTGTTTCTATTTACGATGTCAGCCATACCGAGGGGCTTAATTATATCGTGATGGAGCTTGTGGATGGCATTACACTCAAGGAGTATTTGCAGAAGAAGGGCCGGCTTTCCTGGCAGGAAGCGCTCTTTTTTGCCCAACAGATTGCCCGTGCGCTGGAACATGCGCACAGCCGCGGCATTATCCATCAGGATATCAAGCCGCATAATATTATGATTTTGCGTGACGCAACGGCCAAGGTGACCGATTTCGGTATTGCGAAGTTTGCTGCCAAGGAGGAAACCCGTGTCGTGCAGGAGGCCATCGGTTCGGTGCATTATATTTCGCCCGAACAGGCCAAGGGTTCTACCATTGATTACCGCACGGACCTTTATTCGCTTGGCGTTGTCATGTATGAGATGCTGACGGGGAAGCTGCCGTTTGATGGTGATAATGCGCTTGCAATCGTCATGCAGCATATCAGTGCTATGCCGCTCATGCCCTCTGAGATTGTACCGAGTATTCCGCGCGGTATGAATGAAATCGTGATGCACGCCATGTGTCCGACCGTGAGCAGGCGGTATAGTTCGGCGAGTGAGTTGTATACCGATCTTGAGCGGTTGAAAAGCGATCCGAATATGTCCTTCCAGTATAACACGGAGACGCGAGGGGATGCGATTGAATTTGATGAGACCCAGAAGCTGCCGAATTTTGAGGTACTGAATAATATTCCGGTCCATCATACCCCGGCGAAGCCGGTGCGGGAGTTTGTCGTTGAGGACCCGCTTGCACAGCGGCGTGAGCCGCCCGCCTATGAGGAACGCCGTCCGGCCCCCAAACCCGGCGAGCGGGAACGGGAAAGAGAGCGGGAACGGGATCGAGACCGCAGCCGCAGGCGATATGAAGAGGATGATGACCGTGGTTCCCCGCTGCTGGTGGCTGCTGCGGCCCTGATTGCATTGCTGCTGATTGCAGGGGTTGCATTTTTCTGGTTTACGCGTTTTTGGAGTGGCGCCACAGAGGGTATAGCGGTCCCCAATTTTATTGGGAAGGTCTATACGGATGTGATTAACGACCCGGAATATAAGCAGTTCCAGTTTGTAACAGAGCCGCGGGAGGATACAGCCGCTGAGAACACCATTGTTGAGCAAAGTCCGGGACAGGGTACAAAAGTGCGTGAAAATGCAATGATTACGATTTATTACTCGACTGGCAAGGAGGAGGAACCGGAAGAGGTAGAGGTTCGCATGGAGGACTTTACCGAACGGGATTTGGACGCGGCGCTGGACTTCTTGAAAAAGCATGGATTCGACAGCAAGGTCGAGCATGAATATAATGATGATATTGAGAAGGGGCGGATTATCCGCACAGCGCCCAGCAGTGGACAGCGTATCATGCCTGCTGAGGAAGTTTTGCTTGTTGTTTCTGATGGTCCGGATGAAGATGAAACAGAGAGCGAAACGTTTGAAATAACAGATTACTACAAGTGGAGTCTTTCAGATGCTATAATTGATCTAAAATCAAAGGGACTGGTACTGAAAGGTACCGAGCCCAGAGATACGAATTTGGAAAAAAAGGATATGGTTGCGGATCAAAAGCCTGAAGCGGGTACCTTAGTGTCAAAAGGCGATGAAGTTACGCTGTATTATTCAAGCGGGAAACGACCGGAATCAAGCACACAGAACAATAATCCGACTGATGAAAAAGACCCGGATGAGGCGATTGGTACAGGCAGTGTGGTTGTAGCGCTTCCGCCGCAGCCTGGGGAGGCGAAGGTTGAAATTCAGATGAGCGGCAATATTATCCATTCAAACTTTTATGCTACCAGCACGGGCACGGTAACGATTGGCGGGCTTCAGGGGTCGATTGGCACGCATGATGTGAGTATTACCGTCACAGGGCCTGACGGCGGCGTGCAGAATTATGAGAATACGATCACGTTCAGTTAAGGAGCAGGATTCTTGTTAAAAGGAACGATTTTGAAAGGCATCGGCGGTTTCTACTATGTGGACACCGCCGAAGGGGTTATCGAATGTAAGGCAAGGGGGCGCTTTCGCCGCACGGTTGGGAAGCCCATGGTTGGTGACCGGGTGGAGTTGGAACTCCAGCCAGAGGACGGGACGGGCTTTTTGACTGAAATTGAACCGCGTAGGACTGCCCTGATCCGTCCGCCGGTGGCCAATATCGAACTGTTGGCGGCTGTTGCTTCTGCCGCGCCCCCGCAGACGGAACCGTTCCTGATTGACAAAGTGCTGGCCATTGCTGAGCATAAGGGTATGGAAGTATTGGTCATTCTGAATAAAACCGATCTTGACCCAGCGGATGCACTCTATGAAACCTATCAAAAGGCTGGGATTCCGGTACTCCGGGCCAGTGCGGAGACCGGGGCAGGCATAGACGCACTGCGCGAGCGGCTGAAAGGAAAAATTTCTGCATTTGCCGGAAATTCCGGCGTAGGTAAATCGAGCCTGTTGGGAAGGATTGATCCGACCTTTACAGGGGCGGTTGGTGAAATTTCCGACCGCATTGGGCGCGGACGGCATACGACCCGGCATGTGGAGTTAATTCCGTTTGCGGGCGGTTATCTGGCGGATACGCCGGGATTTTCCGCATTTGAGACAGAGCAGATGGATCTGGTGCTGCGGGATGAGTTGCAGTATGCGTTTCGTGAGTTTGCCCCATATTTGAATGACTGTCAATTTACCGGCTGTGCGCACGTCTGTGAAAAGGGCTGTGCTGTATTGTCCGCAGTAGCGGATGGAATCATTCCGAAAAGCCGACATGAGAGTTATAAGCGCCTGTATGAAAGCGTGAAAGACCTGAAAGAATGGGAACTGAAAAAGGGCTGTCTTAAAAAATGACATCCCTGACCAAAGATAAAGGCCAGCCTTGGAAAAGGTTGGCCTTTGTTAATATAAGGAAAAATTGATAAGTTCTGTTTTATACTCCTGTGCAAAAAGATTTGCCGCAGTCATCTCTTCGTCCCGCCCGCAGGCGATGGATGGGAGTCCAGAGGGATGAGTCCCTCTGGCGCTGCCCCGCGCAGGGGCCGCTCGCCGCGTAGGCGAACGAAACGGCAGATTCCAGCACTCACGTCGCAGG
>CAJUSB010000067.1 GCA_910589115.1 uncultured Clostridia bacterium
TAAGCATGATAACACAGCGAAACATCATTCCTGTAAAAGGTGGAAGCACTAAATAAGACTGGCTGCTCCAACCATTCCGGCTTCGCGGCCCAAAGCTGCGGCCTCAATCTCGGGCAGTTCCGTCATTTCTCCGCCAAAACAATTTTTCTTTACTTTTTCCCTGATAGATGTCAAAAAGGTTTCATTCCAAACCGGAATCCTCCCACCGAAGAGTACCAGCTGAGGCCGGAAAATATTTACGATATTTACCACGCCGGTTCCAAGCCTGTGCAAATAATCGTTAACTATCTTTTGAAGCATTTCGTTTCCCTGTTCCGCCCCGGCGAAGATTGCTTCCGGAGAAAGCTCCCTTCCGGTTGCCTGTTTCACAGCGCGTTCCAATGCAGCAGCGGAAGCATACGCTTCCAGACAGCCGCATCGCCCACAGGTGCATGGCTCCCCGTCTTCAACGATTACCATATGCCCAGGCTCGCTGCCGCTGACAATCTCACCCGATAGAATAACGCCGCCTCCCACACCGGTTCCAAGCGTTATCATCACCACATTTTGATAGCCCTTTCCGGCTCCGGCGACCGTTTCCCCAAGTGCAACGCAGTCTGCATCATTTGCAATTTGAATCGGCAGCGGTAAATGGTTTCCCAACAATTCCGCCAGCGGGACCTGCTTCCACCGGATATTGTTAGAGTATACAACAACGCCCCTCCTGCGGTCAATCGTCCCCGGCACGCCGACACCGACGCCTACACATTGATCCATTTCGATTCCTTCCTCTGCAAGCATCGACAGAACCCGCTCGCCAATCTCTTCGATGATTTCACCAGCAGAACGCTCCGCGCATGTTGGCAGTTCCGCAGATGCCAGCAGCTTCTGATGGATGTCCACAAGGCCGATCCGGGTGGTTGTCCCTCCGATATCAATGCCAATGCGTACCGGCCCGGCCTTCTCCCGTATGGTCGTAAGCAGCGCATCACAGGTTCCCTCAATTTGGAATGCACCGCTTCCGGCGGATACAAAAAAGCTGTCGCCCTTCCGGAACGGAACCGTTTCCGCCGCATCGGAAATCGTCCCCTGCCCATCCAGAATCAGGATGCTGGCAAACGAATCCTCCGATACGTTTCCTTCCAGCTTTTTCAGGATTCTGCCGTCCAGGTTCAGCTTATCGACTGTAAAATAATCACAGTCCGCTACATGCGGATAGCTGCTTTTATCCCGTATAATCGGCACGAGGTTGGTAACTGCCAGCGCCTTTTCAATATGCAGATCGCGCTTTCGTCCGTCCTTTCCTACCCGTCCGTAATCATACACACGGTAGGTGACGTTGGAGTTTTGCTGAATCTCCGCAATCAGGATATCCTTTCCAATGGCGTGGAGCGTGCCGGATTCGATGAACAGTACATCCCCCTTCTGCACAGGAACCGCATTCAGCACCTCAAGCAGCGTATTTTCCCGGATGCGGCGTTCAAATTCGGCGGTGCTGATTTCCTTACGGAACCCGTAATACAGAAACGCATCCTTCCCGGCATCCATGACATACCACATCTCGGTTTTCCCATATTGTCCCTCATGCGACAGAGCATACCGGTTATCCGGGTGCACCTGAATGGACAGGTTATCCTTTGCGTCAATGAACTTGACCAGAATGGGAAAATCCCGGAACCGCCTGCAATGCGTCCCTAAAACCGCTTTCCCCTGCTCCTCAATATATTGCTGCAAGGTTTTCCCTGCATAAACCCCATTTTCAATCACGGAAGGTCCGTCTGGGTGGCAGGACAATTCCCAGGTTTCCGCAAGCACCTCTCCACAGGCTTCTTTTCCGTATTCTTCCACAAGGCGGCGACCGCCCCACAGATAATCTTTTCCACAAGGTTTCAGCTTCAAGATACTCATTACATTCACCCCACATACTGAAATTTTTTATCCCAGGCTCTTTTCACTGCTGGTTTTGCATCCCGGTTTATCGGGAACTCTGGCTTTTGTGCGGTTTCCGGAATCAGCCAGCTGCGCCCAAACCGGACTGCTCCTCCGATCTGATGTTCCGCACAGCTCACGCGAATCGCTGTGGGACTCGTTTGCCACAAAACCGCCGCTTCCGGAATTGTCATATACTGTACCACTCTGGATTCCTCCCGTGCTTTCAAAATTTCATTTTGTAAAAGAAGGGGCTTCCACCTGCTTGAGATGAAAGCCCCTTTCACAGCTCCGATAAGGAAAAACGTCAGGGCTGCTGAATACAACCGGCCGAATTGAAACCGGAACAGGAATCTATACTTATCTTGCGATATTCTGACTGAAATTCGTCAGAATTTGAGCCACCTCGGCGCGTGTCGCCTGTCCCGCCGGATCAAGGCGTCCGCCAGACTTCCCGGAAAGAAGCCCCGCGCCGATGGCCCAGCGGACGGCCTCCTCCGCCCAGTCCGATGTCGCAGAGGCATCCACAAATGAGGTAAGCTCTGCGGATGGGCCATTGGTCAGGCCATTTGCCTGTGCATAGCGGTACAGGATTGCCGCCAGCTGCTCTCGGGTAATCGGGTCATTCGGGCCGAATTTTCCGTTGCTGTAGCCGCCAATGTAGCCGCGCTCTGCCGTCCAGCCTACCGCATTCGCGAACCAATCGCTGGAAGCGACGTCCGGGAAATTTGCGGAACCGCTGCCGCTGCCGCCCGCCATGTTGTACAGAATTTGTGCCATCATGCCGCGGGTAAGCTTTTCATTCGGGGAAAAGAGGTTTCCATTCCCGGTCATAATGCCGTTTGCAGTTACGTAATTAACTGCGGGCGCAAACCATTCCGTTATCGGTACATCCCGGTATCCGGACGTGTCAGCCGGCTGATGATTCGTTTCTTCAGCGGGTGTGGGTGCAGGCTTAGCATCCGTTCTTTCCGTATCTTTCTTGCCAGAAGTGTCAGAAGGTTTCCGGTCGCTGCTCGAATCACCTCCGCTGGGACGGCTGGGATGAGTGCTGCCGCCGCTGGAACTGCCGCTGGAGCTGGGTGCCCAGCCCGCAGTTACGGTAACGGCTGACGTAAACACCGTATCCGTCGTTACAAGGGAACCATCGGGCAGATACCAGCCGGTAAAGCGGTAGCCGCTGCGCGATGCAGAGGGGAGGCTTGTCAATCTGCCGTCTGTCCCGGTTTTTTGGGACGAAGCAGACGCCGTGCCACCGTTTGCGTCAAAAGTCACCGTATTCGTCCAAATGCTGTTCATCGGATAAATCGTCAGTTCAACCTCTGCGCCATCGCCTACAACCTCAAGCCCGAGACAGCCCGCTTCCGGGAAAATCTGATTTGCGCCCAGGACGGTATTGTTCTTTGCAAACAATTCTACACATGCACGGTCAACAAAAATGTGCATATCCATTGTGCCGTCCGCATTCAACTCAACATTTTCCTGCTTATCTATACCAGAGAATGCAGCCGCGTCAGGAATCATTCTGCCTGACTGTGAACGATCGATTGTCATAGTCTTCTGCGCCGAATCGTAAAGAACCGAAGTCTTTTTCCCGCCGCCAACACGGACATTAAATCCGACCGTTTCATTGGCTAAGGGTTTAAACTTTGCGATAATTTCATAGCAATCGCTACGGAAGTCCGCGATCTGCGCATTTGCTTCGCTGGCAGCCGTCTTCGGGATCACAACCGCATTTTCGGTATCACGAAGCGATTCATATGCCCGAACAGGCGTCTGCGTCAGGAGATATTTGCCGTTTTCCTCTGTCAGCCCCAAATCCAGGTTCAGGTTAAAGGTACCGTTGAATTTTTCCCCACTTGCCTGGGTGACACGGCGGCAGTAATTATCCGCCCAGGTATTCATCCAGTTGATTTCTGTGATGGTCGGAATCTGGGGGTTCGCGCTTGTGCCAAAATCCTGCACAAAATAGGTCATTGCGGCATAAGAATCATCGCCAAAATTCATCACGCCATTGGTTTCCGCGCCATCCCGGTTGCCCCGGTAATCCGCATCGGGAATGAATTCCCATTTGCCATTGCGGTTGGTGAAGTCACCGATTTTATAAAAGCGTCCTCCCCTGGAAAGAACCCACTTAATCGTACCATCCTCCAGCTGGATGGGGTACAGGTCAGGACATTCGGTGTGCAGGTCGCCATACGGTGTCTCGCATTTCCATTCCCGCAGATTTTTGGACGAATAGATGCGAAGCGGACCGCCTGCGACAACCATGAACCATTGATTCTCCCAACGGAACACCTTCGGGTCACGGAACGCGCTGTCGGCAAGCGGATCGTCTGTCCAATCGGCTGCGATTTCATCAACCTTCGTCCAGGTCGTTCCTTCATCGGCGCTGTAAGCCAGCTTGATGCGCTGCCCGCCGCCATCGGCGGTAATCAGGGCGACCAGCCCGCCGCCAGGGACACCGTCAAAGAATCCGGATTCGTTTCGGGTATCCGCGACAATGCAGCCGGAGAACATCGCGCCATTTGCATCCGGATAAAACGCAATCGGTTCCTCTGTCCAGTGCAGGAGATCGGTGCTGACCGCGTGCGCCCAATGCATCGGCCCCCACTCAACATCATCGTAAAACTGATAGAACAGGTGATACTTACCGTTAAAATAAACCATACCGTTCGGGTCGTTCGCCCAGCCGTCCTGCACGGAATAGTGATACTGTCCGCGATACGGCTCGTTATAATAGACCTCATCCGGCTGACGGCGATGCACATCCACGCGGTAAGTGACTGCGGCCTCCGTGCCGTCGCTGGCGCGTACCTTGCTGGTAACGGTCAGCCAGTTTTTGCCGGCTTTCACCGGGATATCCGCTCCGCTGGCATACGTATTGCCGTCTTCGTCCGTAATGGTTACCACCGCACTCGCGTTTTGTGCCAATGCATTCAGGCGTACCGTGGACACATCGTTTTTCACATATTGAATCGTGATCGGCTCGGTCGGAACAAACTGCGTCCGCTTTTCCACTGTCCCGGTTGAGGATGTGACGCGGAGCTCCTTCAGCAGCGGTGTAAACGCATCTGTCAGATCCGTGTAACGGGTATTCTGGAACGTTACGTCACCGTTAAAGTTCAAAAGCCCGAAACAGCCGTCCTTTAACACGGTATTCTGCCCCTTATCGTCATACTGGTGCGGCAGGGTGTAGTCACCGCTGCTGGCAACCAACGTGTCATTGACATAACAGGAAAGCCAGGGGCCGAGCGCGACAACTTTCAGCGTATCCGTTTCAGCTTCCGGAATGGCGGGGGACTCGTTCATTAGCTGGTAATCGGTTCCGTCGCTCCACCGCCAAAGCTTGCACTTGCGGGACGCCGCGTCCAAATTGACCGCGTAGCATTCCTCATTGCCGTTCGTATCGCGGTTGCGGAACAGCAGTGCCGCCGCGCCCTCGTCCGAGTGGAAAGTCACGTCAGTGGAGTAAACAAAGTTGCTTCCTCGCGCTTGCGAATACAGGAAGCAGTCGCCCTGACCGCTCGCGGCGCTGTGCAGGCCATCCGCTGTGCTCTCCCACTCGCCGCCGAATGCAGTCAGATCATGGAGGTTTGTGTTCCAGCCGCCGCCCACTTCAACGGGCGTTCCGGTTGCTACGGTATGCGGATCGTTATCCCGGAAGCGGATATCAGTGAATTCCGCCTCTGTCTTGAAGGACAAAAGCCCTACATAGCCGCCAGTCCAGTTCGGGATATTTCCTCGGATGGCACGCTTTACGTAATCCTCTTCGGGCGTGTCCGCATTGCCAAAATGGTAAATGAAATCGCCGTTTTCCTTCACTTCCAGGCGGAAATGGAGCGGCTTTGTGAAATCAATGTCTCCCTTTTCACCGTCATAATTCGTATCAGCCAATCCCAGGCTGCCGCCGAAAACGCGGAACGCGTCTGCGCCATTTTCGCGGGAGGTGTCTACGTTTGCGCCACCCCATTTCAGCGTCGGCAGCTTCTTGCTGCCAATGCCGAAGACCAGCGCCGCCGAGCGGAGATGCGGCTCATCGCTGCTCATAAGTTTTACGTCGGCTTCCAAAACGAACGCCTTTGTTTTTTCCTCCATGCCGTTGTAAATGACAAAATGGTCGCCGCCGCTGCTCTGCATATGAACGGCTTTGTCAGTCGTTTCCACAAGGTCAGGCCGCAGGGAACGGAAATCCGTGCCGTGTACAATGCACGTCTCCGGCAGCGGGTCAACGGTGCCTGCGTCCTCCTCGCCAAACTCACTCCGGTCTGTAAATTGGAAATTGGTGAACGTTGCCGCCGAATTGAAGGTCAGCAATCCCACGTAGCCGCCACGCCAATTCCCGACCTGACCGGTCAGTGTACGGGGTTCTGCGCCCTGTTCGCCAAAGGAATAAACGAATCTGCCGTCAGTTTCCATCTCCAGCTTTAAGTGCAGCCGCGTCCGGTCTTCCTTCTCGATGGGCGCCTGCGGCTCAGGATTTACCCCGCCGAACACGCGGAAATTATTGTCGTTGTAATTGACATTCGCGCCGGACCAGCCGCCGACCGGAACCGTCTTATTTGCCGCGCCGAATACCAGCGCCGCCGAATCGCCTTCGGTAATATTCACGTCAACTTCCATCGTGAATGCGTTGGAACGGCTTTCCAACCCGTTGTACATCGCAAAATGGTCGCCGTTGGTTTTGTCGACGGCGATAGAGCCATCCTCGTTGACGGTTACACCCTCGCCGATGAATAAGGCGTCCGGGTCGATGACAGGCGGCTCGACTTCAATGTTTTCCCCTGTCAACGTAATGTTGGAAAACTCCGCCGCCGAATTCCACGTCAGGAATCCGACATAGCCGCCCTGCCAATTTTTCAGTGTGCCTTTGCGTTCGGCAGTCTGCTCACCCTGCGTAACGGTGTAGATAAACGCGCCCGTTTCATTGACCTCGAATTTCAGGTGCAGGGACTGCTTCCCGTCAAAGCCTTCCAGAGACGCGGCCTCATCGTAATTCACGTCAAAACCGAATACATGAGCCATCCCCCGGCCTTCTGCATCGCTGAAATTGACGTTCCCGGCGGCTAAGGCTTCCAGCGGACTGTTTTTATCCTGGATACCGTATACAAGTCCCGCCGAGCTTCCTTCTGTGATGGAAACATCCGCTTCAAAGGTGAAGCTGTTGTATTTTTCGGTCGAACCGCTGTACCATACCGCGTTATCTCCGTCAGCCTTAGATACCGTTACCGTATCCGTTGCGCGGGAATTGGACGGCTCCTGCTCTTCATCGGCCTGCGAATCCACTTCGTTATCCGGGTCCTGCTTCTGCTCGGTGGTGGGCAGTACGCCGCTTCCGCCGTCTGTCCCATCCTGCGCCGTTTGCGGTTCATCCATCTGATCCTGCAAAACTGCGGCAAGCCCTTCCTCAGAATACGCCGCATACCCTTCAGGCAGGACGCCCGCTGCCGCTGATGCTCCCAATAAATTCGACACCGCCAGTGTCGCGGCAAGAAAACGCATTGCCGTCTGCTGACGCTTCTTCTTTTTGATCATGAAAACTCTCCTGTTGTAACTGGCTGTCCACAAGACTTTGTTGAGGTCGCCGCTATAGCGGCGACCTCCCCCTAGGGGGAGGTTTGAGCGCAGAAGTCTCCCCGCGTCAAAGAGGACATTTGTTTTTTTCATATTCATGGACAGCCGGAGTTCCCACACGCCTGCCCCGGCAGCTGCCAGGACGGCGGGATCTCCGGCAAATCCTTAAAACTTCTCCTTGAAAAACGCTTCCACCTGCGGGCCGACCTGCTCCGCGTCATCGCCTTCGACCTCTACGCGGACGGTATCCCCGGTTTTCACGCCCATTGCCATGACGGCCATCAGGCGGGAAACATCGGTGCGCTTCTCACCCTTGCTGATAAACACCTTGCTCGTGTATTTTTTTACCTCTTTCGCAAGCTCTCCGGCAGGACGCGCGTGCAGCCCGACCGGATCGGTAATCGTATATTCAAATGTGTACATCTTTTGTTCCTCCGTTTTCGCGGGGCTTCGATAGGGCGGCCCCGCCGCGATTGCCGCGAGCAGGGTATCCCGTATCTCATACTCCCGATTATAATAATTGACCTTGCCCGGCTGAATATCCGGTTTGATTTTTCCGTGAAAATCGCTGCCGCCGGTCAGCAGCAGGCCGTGCTTTTCCGCCAGCGACCAATAGAACGCGGTCGTTTCCGCATCGTGATAGCTGCTGAAAACCTCGATACCGTCAAACGGCAGGGAAAGCGCGGTTTCCGCCAACCCTTCCTCTATGCCCAGATTTGCGCCCGGATGTGCCAATACCGCAAGCCCGCCCGCTGTATGAATCGCGGCAATCGCCTGCGCTGCGGAAATGTACGTTACCGGCACATAGGCCGGTTTCCCCGGCGCGCAAAGCAGCCAATAGAAGTTAACCAGCGGACGTTTGGATAAATCCCCGTCCAGCAAGGGGCGGATCAGCGGATGCACCCGGTTGGCCGGGTCGGACAGGGCAGATTCCGCGATTGTTTCCGCCGCGACAGCACCGTCCCGGGACTGCGCCAGAACGGCGTCCCGGTCAAAGCGGATGCCCAGCTGCTCCACAGCATCCATCTGCCGCTGAGAAGCCTGCCGCATTTTCTGCCGTACTGATTCTTCGATTTCACACAGCGCCGCACTTGTGATATCAATCCCGTAGCCCAGCACATGCAGATGGATCCCTTCATTCAGCATACAATCCAGCTCAATGCCGGGAATGCTGCGCAGCCCCAGCTGTGCGCCGCGCCACATAAACTCGTTGACGCCGGAGGTGGTGTTGTGGTCGGTCAGTGCCGCGAGCGTCAGCTTTTCCTGCCGGCACAATTCCGCCAGCCCCCGTGGAGAAACCTCGCCGTCCAGGCTGGCCGAGGAATGCAGATGCAGATCGAGCCATGACATAAAACCGCCCCCTTCCAGTCAGAGATTGCCGGAAAAGCAATCATAAATCGCCTTTGCGACACCCAGGTTATCGTTGGTACCGGTATGATACCGTGCAGCGCGTTCCGCCGCCGGAGAAGCGTTCCCCATCGCTACGCCAAAACCTGCAGCGTACAGCAGGGAAGCGTCTACGTCGTGATCTCCGATCGCCAATACCTGTTCTGTAGAAATCCCCATTTTCCGGCATAGAATTTCCATCGCTTCAGCCTTGCCCGCACCCTCCGGGATGATTTCCAGATAGGTATCCTTGGAACGCAGCAGCTGAATGGACAAATCCCGCTTTTCCAGTGCGGGAAACAGGCTGTCCAGCTGTTCCGGCTCCCCCATGCACAGCAGCTTGTGGGCGCCCCAGCGCTCCCACGAGCCGACCAGGTTTTCCAGCACGGCGCAAGTGGGAATAAGCCCTGTAATACCGGTTTCCTGCATACTCCACATATCCTCCCGCTCGACATACCAGTGGGTGTCGCGGTAAACACTGATATGAATGCGGCGCACGGCGCACTCCTGCACCAGAAGCGCCGCCGTCCGCGCCGGAATACGGCAGTCGCACAAGCGTTCTCCGTTCCACTCCACCAGCCCGCCGCCGAAGCAGGCAAGCGGCCCGTCGGAACCCAGTTCCTTCTGGATGGGCAGGGTCGCGCCGGGGGGACGGGCTGTCATTAAACAGACGACCGCGCCGCGATTGACTGCCCAGCAAACTGCCGCCCGGTTCTCGGGCGGCAGCTGATGATGAGAGTCCAGAAGCGTGCCGTCGATATCAATGCACATCAATCGGATATCCTGCATTCTTCCTGCCTCCTTCCCCGCATCCGCAGGCATAGAACAGAGGTGGTAAGGCAAGTTTTCCGCTGTTCCAGCCTGCGGATGCAGGTTTTCAGTTTGATTCCGCGGCTTGCAGAAGCCGTTCTACGTTGCGGTGGCCGTTGCGTATCCCCAGCCCAATGAGCGCCGCACAGAGGATACCGGTCAGCGTCAGCAGTGCGCCTGCGATTCCGAACGCAAACCGTGCGCTGCCGCCAGTCAACCCCCACCAGGCCAGCGCCGCCCCGCAGGAGGAGGCCAGCATGGCATTCCTCTGCCAGCCTCCCAGCTGCGCAAGCGCCGCCTTCTGCTGCTGCGCTTCATCCAGCAGCTGCTTTGGAGTGAAGTTTCTTCTTTTTCCCTTTTCCATGGGTTCGCGCCTTTTTAGTACGCCAGCTGCGGGTCGAAGAAGCCGAGCAGTACGCCGATCAGGGCGACGCCAACCAGAACCAGCATCACGGTGGTTGGCGCGAGCTTCTTTTTGCTCATCAGCCAGTAGCAGAACAAGACGACCACCATCGGCAGCAGCTTGGGGAAGATGGCATCCAAAACGCCTGCCTGCAATTCTATACCGCCGGGGATGACCATCGGCGTTGTGATGGAAATCCAACTTGCCGCAACCGCGCCAATGACGATGGTGCCGAGCATGATAACCGATTCGCGGATGGCATTCGCCTTTTCGCCGACGATCATTTCCACGGCCTTGCCGCCGAGACGATAGCCGGTGTAATACAGGAACCGCATTCCAAGGGTCAGGACGACGTTATAAACGATCATGTAGAAAATCGCGCCGAGCGGCGAACCGCCGGAGGACAGGCCGAGCGCAATACCCAGCAGAATCGGGATGAGCGTACCGACAACCAGGCTGTCACCGATACCGGCGACCGGACCCATAAGGCCCGCGCGGATGCCGTTGATCATTTCGCCGTCGATTTCCTCGCCATTTGCCTTGGCTTCCTCCAGGCCGGCGGTCATGCCGACGACTACCGTGCCAAGCTGCGGCTCGGTATTAAAGAACGCGGAATAAGTTTGCAGCGCTTCCTTCTGCTCCTCCTTGGTATCGTACAGCTCCTCTACCAGCGGCAGCATCGCGCACAGGTAGCCGAAGGTCTGCATATGCTCCTGCGAAAAGCAGGTCAGATGGCCGTAATACCAGTTCCGGAAGGACTTGGCAAGGGCCTTCTTGGAAAGTTTCTTCTCTGCCATGGTTAAATCTCCTCCTCGTCATCATCGAAAGCGCCGACACCCGCCGCAACCGCGACCGGCTTCTGCATGGACAGCAGCTTGATGCGGTAGCTGAATACCGCGAAGAAACCGCCGACGACCGATGCCGCAATCAGGTTCAGGCCCATACACGCGGCCAGCGTGAAGCCGAAAACAAAGGTCAGCAGGTCCACCGGCTTGGTTGCAACCTGCTTGAGCAGGATGGCAATACCGACTGCCGGGAGCAGCGAACCGACGGTAAAGAGGGTTTTCATGGCAATGCCGTCCATCGGCAGGTAAGCCTTCATCAGGTCAACCATGTTGACGCCGACCTTGCAGATGATAAAGGTGGGGATGAAGGAACAGAGCAGGTGGGAAATCCACGGGAATACCATGTCGACCAGATAGAGCTTTTTGAAATCGCCCTTTTCGAGCCACTTCCAGCCCATATGCTGCCAGACGAGGTTGACGGTCGCGGTGCCGTAGAACAGGACCGTTCCGAGCGTGCCAACGGCGGAGCCGAGGGCAACCGCCATCGCCTGGCCTTCCGCCGAAGCCGGGGAAAGTCCCATCGAATTAACCGCCACGATAGAGAGCGGAATGCCGATGTAAGAAATCGCGCGCACGTCCGCTGAAACCGTGCCGCCGGGGGTGACCAGCGCGATATAGACGACCTGAATCGCCGCGCCGAGGTAGATGCCAGTCTGAATATCGCCCATAATCGCACCAACGATCAGACCGGCAACCAGCGGACGGCCAAGGGTGTAGTTGCCAAAGACCGTGCCGCCAAGGCCGGGCATTGACGCCAAACAAGCGAGCAGTCCAAATAATGCAGCCTGCCATACCTGAATTTCCATAAATGTTTTCACCAAACCTTTCTTTTTCTGCGATGGGTTCCGGCCGTTCCCTCCATCCAAAGCTGGCAGCCAGCCGCTTTCGCGGCTTTTCACTTTTGATCCGGACACCGCATGCCGCAGAGGGAGGAAATCCCCCCCTCTTTTGCGGCAACACGGCGTTGGGGTAAAATGAGGGTAACTTGGCGGAGACATCGCCTGAGATAAAGTCTCTATTGAATCAGGCAGTTTCCCGCCGGACTCACGAATTTAATAGCCGAACTGGCCGCGGAATTTCTTCCAGTTGCCAATCGCCGCCTCCTTGATGAGGGCGAACTCAACCTCGTAGCCTTTCTGCATGATCGCCTCGAGCGCGTCGGCCTCCTCCTGCGTGATTGACTGGTTATTGCCGAGCTTGGTCGCGTTCGGACGGTCGTTGCACGGCCCGATGATGACCGTCTTAACCCCGCCGGGGTCAAAGCCGTCGTCCACCAGGATCTGCTTCATGGTGATCGGGTCTTTGGTGATCAGGAAGTACCGGTCCTTGCTGGCCAGCACCTTGCCGCACTTCGCGCGCCACTCGTCCAGCGTCCAGACGAAGGTCTTTTTATCGCTGGCGTTCTTGTACGCCGCCTTCAAAACGGATGTGGTGGCGGCCTTGTCGTTGACGGCGATCAGCCCGTCGCAGGGATATTCCAGCGCCCAGCGGGTGCAGGTCTGGCCGTGGATCATGCGGTCGTCTACGCGGATAAATGAGATTGCCATGGTTACTTTCCTCCTGTTTATTTGTGATGGTGGTTAAGAGCCTATCCCGAAATGATCCGCACACAGCTTGCTTGTATCTTTTCCGTCACGCTGCGCCGCTTCCCCTTGAAATCCACAAAGGATTCCTGCGGGAAATCGGCTTCGCCTGACGAATAACCTGACGGCGCAATCTGCGCACGTCTCATTATGGGATAGGCTCTAAATGTCATCCTCGGTATCGCCGCCGAGGTCAAATACTTTGATCTGGTCGCGGGCGTCCGCCATAATTTCCTCCGCCGTCTGCGCAAGCGGCGTGTCCGCGTCGGCAAACGCCGCGCCGAGCACCAGCGGCAGGCTCATGCCGCCCATTGCAACCGTGTGCGGCAGCAGCCCCTTTTCCTCCAGAACCGAAACCGCGTTTGTCAGCGGCGAGCCGCCGATGATGTCCGCGAACAGCAGGATTTCATCCTCCGCCGTGATACCCTTTACCAGTTCCGTGAAGTTCTCGCGGAAGGTGTCCACGTCCATACCGTCCAGCAGGCTGGTGGAAAGGATATCCTCCCGGTCGGCCCCCGCCATCATCCCCAGCGCGTTATGTAAACCGGGGGCGAAGGTTCCGTGGCTGACCAAAATGCAGTACCTCATGTTTTGTTTACCCCTTTCGTGATTTGTTGGTATTATTTTAACAAAATTCAACCCGGTTGGAAGCTGTATTTTGTCACCAATGTCAGGTGACGCATCTCGGCTTCTCTTTGACAATTGTTAATTGAATTGTGTAAAACCGATAAAAAAACACCCGCCGTCTTGTGCAGCTTACAAGACGGCGGGTGTTTTCCGTTCAAAATCCCACAGGCAGGGGACTTTCGGTCAAGCCCTTTTTGTCGTTTTGTCATCAGACGGCGGGAACGCCGGAATGATTACCTGTTCAAGAATTCTTCCAGCTCGCGGTGGGCGCGGGCCAGCTGTAAATCCAGGTTCTGCTCATCGGCAATCGCCGCTTCTACCAGGGAATCCGCCAGCAGATTCGCCTGCCTGTCATTCCGGAAGCGCGGCGCGGCAATCGCCTGTTCCATCGTGCCGGGCAACGCTTCGAGCGCAAGGCGGCTTTCCCCCGGCGTGTCCTGCCTGAGTACCAAGCGGGTCTGCTTGGACTGCGTTACCCGCCGAAGCGCCGAAGCGCCGTGAGAGTCCGTGAACAGCATGGACTGCGTTTCCTCCGAGCAGGTCAGCTCCTTGAGGAACTCCCACGCAAGTCCGGTTTTTCCGGTACGGCTGCTGATGCCTGCCATCACCGTGCTCAGCTCCGAACTGTTGGAGCCGGACGGCCCGGACGGCATCGGGATGCAGTCCCACTCAAAGCTCGAATAGCGTTTGATTCGCCAGGGGTAAGGCTGGTAGGTACGATAATCTGAAAACAGGAACGGCCGAAAAGCGACGCGGCCCTGATCAAAGTCGCGTGCGCTGATTTCGCAGCCCTGATATAAGGCCGAAAGGCACTGCGCGAAGGCAGCGGCCTCCGCCGCCTGCGGATACGCCAGCAGGGAATGTGCACCGTCCTCAGAGAATACGGCGATACCGTTCGACGCGAGCGCGTCCCGCCAAGTATAGCCGTAGCTGCCGAACCGGTCCGGCTTCCCGTCGCCGTCCAGGTCGCGAGTCACTGCGGCGCAAATGTCATAGAACTGCTCCCAGCTCCAATCACTCTCCGGAACGGCAATCCCTTCTTCACGGAGCAGGGATTTGTTGACAAACATCAGCGTCGGGACGCATTCGTAAGGAAGCGCATACTGTATGTCCTTCGTCCGCCCGCCTTCCAGCGCCGCAAAGTAAAAGTCCTTCTGAGAAACTTCGCCGTCCCGCTCGATCCATTGATCCAGCGGTTCCAGTGCGCCCAGACCGTACAGCATACCGAAATCCTCGGGCAGGATCATAAAAATATCCGGCTCCCTGCCGACCAGGAACCGCCCGATCAGCCATTCCGAATAATCGCGTTTCAAAATGCCGCTGGTGTATTCGACCTGCACGCCAGGATGCTCCGCTTCAAACCGTTCGATCGCCGCATCGATCACCGCGCAGCTGTTTCCGATCGGCGCATCCCAGTAGCTGCCGGAGAACACGCCGACGCGCAGCACCCGAATACGGCCCTCACAGCCATACACAATGCCGGTACAGGCAAGCGTCAGAAGAAGTCCTGCCAGCAGACGCTTTCCATAGCTTTTCATCCGCGTCACCACGGGCGGTTGACAACGCCAGTCTGCACCGCCCAGATGGCAAGCTGTGTCCGGTCGCGGAGGTCAAGCTTACTTAGAATATTGCTCAGATAGTTGCGCACCGTCCCCTCGGAAAATTTCAGCTCGGCAGCGATTTCCTTATTGGAAAGCCCGCAGCCAACCTCGCGGATAATACGCCATTCGTTTTCCTGAAGCTCAGCGGACTGCTTTTCCGTTACGGTAATCTGCATGCTGCCCTTTGCCATACGCGCAAACATTTGCAGCGCTTTCGTCGCTACACCGGGCATGATGATAGAGCCTCCCCTGGCGGCTTCCCGTACCGCGTTTGCCAGCTCTGCAACCGAAACGCCTTTGAGCAGATACCCGGACGCGCCATAGCGCAGTGCGCCGAATACATATTCGTCATCGTCAAAGGTGGTCAGGATAATGACCTTGATCTGCGGATAAGCTTCCTTGATCAGCCGGGTGCATTCTACCCCGTCCACCTCGGGCATACGGATGTCCATCAGCACCACGTCGGGCTTCTCGCGCCGCACCAGCTCGATCGCTTCCCTGCCGTTCGTCGCAATCCCAACCATGTCAATATCCGCCTGTGCATTCAGCACAAAGCTCAGGCTTTCGCGAATCAGCTCCTGATCGTCTGCTAAAATGACTCGTATCATACCGAATCCCCCCATCGAAGTGGTAAATTTGCTTCTATCCGGAACCCGTTGGTTCCGTCCGTCCGCAGCGTGCCGCCCAGCAGCCGCAGACGCTCCGCCATGTGCCGCAGACCAAAGCCCGGTTTCGGTGTTTTGCAGCCGATCCCGTTGTCCTGGACAATAATCGTCAGGCCGCGGTCAATCGGAGCAATGCTGACCCAAACCTCGCTGGCCTGCCCGTGCCGGATGGCATTGGTGACACTTTCCTGCACAATGCGGTAAACCGCATCCTCTTCGTCGGCAGACAAACGAAGCTCCTGCGTTTCCAGCCGCAGCCTGACCAATGCACGTGAGGTCTGCTGCATTTCCTCGCACAGCTGGCGAAGCGCTTCCGGCAGCTGAAGCCGCTCCAGCGCGTCCGGGCGGAGAGCGCTGACCGAACGGCGCACCTCGTTCATCCCCTGCCGGGCCGCCGCCGCAATGCGTTCCATCTGCTTTTTCGCCATTTCCGGTGAAATTTCCAGCATCTCTATGCAGGCGTCCGCGCCCGCGGTGATCCCCGTCAGCGTGTGGCCGAGGGTGTCGTGGATTTCCCGTGCAAGACGGTTGCGTTCCCTTGTTTCCGCCATGCGCTCGCTTTCCGCAGCGTAAGCTTTCAGCCGTTCATTCAGCAGCACCAGCTTCCCGTTTGCCTGTTCCAGTTCCCGGTTCAGCCGTGCGGCCGCGTCGTTTTCCTCCGTCCGCTGCCCGACCAGCAGCACCATATAAATCAGGAACAGGATTAAATTCAGCGCACTGAACAGGCTCAGCATATTTTGCAGGAACTGGCGGGAATGGGTTCCATAAAAAGTAAGGTATTCCGCAACCGTGACCATATTCATCTGCGGCGGCAGGATGTCCATGCTTGTCAGAAGATACAGCGATGCCATCCCCCCAAGGAACAGCACGCGCCTGCGCCCGCGCAGCCCGTCTACCAGATCGACGATTGCCAGTAGCAGCAGCCCGTTATAGTCCAGATGAAGGCCAAAGGTAATCAGCAGGCAGAGCAGCGGTTCCAGCCAAAGGGCCGCATAAAATGATTCCTTCCGCCGGTAACAGGCGCTGACCAACAGCAGAATGCACAGCCCGAGCGGGATGCCGAAAAGCTTCCAGGGTTCCTCCGGCAAAGCGTTTAATTCCTGCGCAAACCGCAGCCCCGCGGACTGCTGAACCGCGCGGCAGGGCGTTCCCACATAAATATAAAGAAGATACCCGCATATCATAAAATTCAGTACAAGCATCAGACGGCGGAAAAAACGCAGGGAGTTGCCGGTATCCATTGCAGCTCCACCCCCCTTCTTTATTGCCATCCTTCCAGCGCGGCGCTGCCAATTGTTTCAAACGTCAGCAGCGTGACTGGCACAATAATTTCCCGCTGGCAGGGTTCACCGGATAGAATCTGATACGCCACCTGTGCTGTCGCCTGACCAATTTGAATCGGCGACTGCGCGACAGTTGCCGTCATTACGCCCTCTGCAATCATGCTTTTTGCTTCCGGCGCACCGTCCACGCCGTAGACCGAAACATCCGTTAAAAGCCCGTATTCCTCCAGCGCCGCCATTGCCCCCATTGCGCTGGGATCGTTCAGCGCCATCACAATATCCGGACGGCAGCCCTCTTTCAGCAGCTCGCCCAATGCGGGCATCGCAAGCTCCAGCTGCCCGGCACAGTCCTTCCGGCCTATGATCTCGTAATTTTCGTTCCCTGCCAAGGTATCGCAGAAACCCGCAATCCGATCGACTGCCGACTGCGCCCGCGGATGCTCCAATAAAATAATGCGCCCGCTGCCCCGCGTGCTCTGCAAGTGCTTTGCACAGAGTACGCCTGCATTATAATTATCGGAAACAATGGTACAGCGTGCCAGAGTCGGGTCGCTAACCTGAGAATCAACCACAACAACGGGGACGCCTGCCGCCTGCGCATCTTCCAGCGCAGGCGTAACCCCTAAAAAATCGACCGGGTTCACGACCAGCAGATCGACATGTTCACGAAGCAGATCCCGTATCTGCTCGTTCTGTCGTTCCTGGCTGAGGGCTGGGTCCCGCGTAAGCAGGATATCCCCCCTGCTTTCAATCATCAGGCGCAGTTCCTCATCAATGACGCTGTAAAAGGGATTGTTCATCGTCATATAGGTCGCGCCAATGCGTAAACGCGCATTCCGTACATCATCTGTATGAAGTGCCCAAACCAATGCCGCCGCCAAAATCGGTATCAGCAAAAGGAACCCCCATCGCTCTTTGTGCATTTTCTCCCCCCCCTGTTTCATTATAACATATAAATCGGGAATGCGACAGAATTTTTCTTCTCGGCTATACTGCCATATGAACATCCCGCCTGCCCTGTGCCGTTCCGGAGCGCTTGGGTATCAGAGTTATACACTTGATTCCGCTCACCAGCAAAATGATGAGAGAAAATATTCAAAGCATATGCTTATAAAATCGATCGCTCTTTAAGTTATTATACCATATTTGAATTACGCATGCAATCCTTAAACAATTAGGAAGGGTGCTCTTTGAAACAATATCATCATTGTCGTCAGCTTAAGTGCTGTGGGGAATTTTGGAGGTTCAGACATTGGTTTATGTTTCTGAACCACGGCAAAACCAGGCGGTCATTTCGTATCCTAAAAATATTGAAAACCATTTCCATATACTTAAATTATCAACAGTAATCATATCAGAAGAAAAACAAAATTTTTTGAAAGAATATTTCAGGAGAAGCATGCTGTGTGAAATACTTTGAAACGAAATATATAGAAAACGATGGTATCTTGCCAACGTCTTCTATATAAGTAGTAAGACTGTGGATTTTATCATGGCACTCTTTACATACGGCGATGGATTTTCGCCGCATTTTCATCATCAATTTCTCCCATGCGTTATTACCCGTCAGGTCTTTCATTTTCCTGACATGGTGCATGCGGATATCTCCGGTCTTTTGACCGCACAGCTCACAGACACCCCTTTTAATTCGGGAAGCATTGCTGTTCGGCGCGTCATATTTCCGTCTGTAATCCGGCAGCGTATCGGCATCCAGCATGACTTCTCTGATACGCTGGAAACCGTCATGGTAAAACCCACAATATCCTAAACCTGTCCTCGTCTGATACGGAATAGAAAACACTCCGTTTTTCGAGTATTTACGGACAATTTTCTTTACCGAAGAACGATACTTGCAGGCATAGGTTTTATACATGCTGTATTCCATGATGTGCGCAAATTTATTCAGAACAGATACATTATTCGCCAGCCGATAATAATTACCTGAATCCGTGAAACTCAAAAGAAAACCATTTTCGATTTCATCCTTCCTTTG
>CAJUSB010000068.1 GCA_910589115.1 uncultured Clostridia bacterium
GCTTCCTGGTTCCAGAAAGCAGGATACTCTCTAACTTAACTGGAAATGCTGTAAGTATATTGCTGAAAACAAAAAAAGGCAAAAACTTAGCGCTTAAATATGTAACTCATTAGAGTAGGGCACTCGTGAATGTGCCATAAACCTTTGCTTTGACGTTTCCGGATGCCCCGCCTGAAAGGGCGGCATCGCCGCGCGTCAGACGGGGTAATTCACAAGCTATGACATTCCCCTCTCCAGTGAAGAGGCATGCTGTAAGATAGCAAATATACAGATAAAGTCTAGTGTTAAAATATGGCTTTCTGAAAACCGTTCTATTTTCGCCGGAGAGTATTAAAAATTCAAAAAATATAAGTTCATAGAAATGCAAAAGCCACCTTGCCAGCCAATAGGCGGCATTCATGTCTATGAGGATCAGAGCTGCTTCAGTCTTGGCGGTTTCATCCAATTTGGCCGCGATCAGATCCAACTCAAAGCGACGTTTTGCATTCCCCTTTCTGCCCTCAATCGCATTGCGGTCACAGGCCTCTTTGCACATTTGCCGCTTTTGTTTTCTGTCAGTTTCTCTGGCTTTAGGACGACCCAGAGCCGGGCCTGATATGCGAATGCCCTTTTCCTGACAGAATGCTTTGATAAAGATAGCACCAAACGCAATCCGGAAAGAAAGCGCCAGACGGCCATTTTCTGACTGAAACGTGGCAACTTAAATTGGCTCAATGTGTTCCCAAGACATCATGGAAGCCAGTTTTACCCAACAGTTCTTCTTCGGTAGCTTTCCACCGAACGGTATAATGAACTTTTACCAAAAATCTCTTTTATAAACTCCATATTTCGCGTGAATATTAGATTTTTAACCGGTTTTCAGCAAGCCCTAAAATAGTTCCACTGCAAGATAAGCTCTATCTAAATCGTCCTGCGCAATCCCCAAATACCTGCGTGTAACCTCGTAATTGCTGTGGTTGTAAATATCCATGATAACGACAGGGGAAACCTTTTTACTTGTCCAGGCGTGATACCCCCAGGTTTTGCGCAGGCTGTGGCATGCAATTTTGCCTGCAATTTCAACGGCAATCGCCGCTGCATGGATAATCCGCCATGCCTGTACACGCGAAATCGCCCGGTCTTCTTTTCTGTTGCTGGCAAAAATAAACGTTCCGCGCCGATGCGGAAAATATAAGGTTAAAGCAGCAATCGCCTGTTTATTCAGGGCGATTGTTTTGCTTTTCCCCGTCTTTTTTTCGGTCAATGTAACGTGGAGCCGGAATGCATTCCGCTCCTGGTCGTATACGTCAGACCACTTCAGCTGAAGCAGGTCGCTGATGCGCAGCGCGGTGCAGGCACCTACAACAATCAGTGCATGGTTGCGAAGCTGGCCGCGCTTTAAGAAATAGTCCGCGAGCGCTTTGAGTTGTTTTTTGTCTCGGATTGGTTCTGTAGCTGCCATAATGCAGAAAGCCCCCTCATATGTGATATTCCTAAAGTATACCGCATACAGGAAGGCTTTGGTAACATTTTATGAATTTGCTTACGTTAGTCTATCACTATGAAGAGAGAAATGCAAGTCTTTTTGTCAAATTCCCAAAATAAAATTTTACCAACCTATTTTTGACGGTATATAGCCTACAAAAATTTACAGAAATTTTCAACAGTCTTCATATTTAGTTACATTCATGCGGTACACAGACAGACGTGAGAGAGGAGGAATCCGGCGAAATGTATCTTAGACAACACCATAGCGGCTGGGGACAGATTGCACGCCCCATACCGCTCAGAAACGAAAATGATCCTGGTGCGTATGTAGAACGGAAAAGTATCATCCAATTTTTGGATGGATGCCGCCAACGGGGAGCCTCAGAACTTACAGTAGCCCGGTACGGGAAGCATCTGGAGGCGCTTTATGACTACTTGCCGAAGGACAAATCAATTCGCTACGGTACATTGGCTAAATGGAGTGAATCGCTGATTGAAAACGGCTATGCAGGCGGAACAGTCAACGCATATTTATCGGTTGCAAATATGTATTTGGACTTTATTGGCCGGCGTGAATATCAAATGTCCGAGCGCCTGGACCAGACGCCGGAAGCGCAGCCGGAGCTTAGCCGGACGGAATACCTGCAGCTGTTGCATGCAGCACGCAGGTTGAATAAGGAACGCGACTACCTGCTGATAAAGCTTTTCGGAACAGTCGATCTAAGCGTACGGGAACTCTCGAAGCTGACGGTCGAAGCAGCCAAGGCCGGAAAGCTGGTCATCAATACGAGTCGTTCGAAGCGTATCGTGCGCCTGCCGGAGATTCTAAAAAAGGAACTTTTAGAGTTTGCGGACCGAAAGGGTTATGAATCCGGCCCGATTTTTCAGACGCGGGACGGCAGGCCGATGAACCGTGCATATATCACAAGAATGATCCGTGCCATCTGTCCGGCGGCGGGCGTAGCGGAGGATAAGGGAAGTACACGCTGCCTGCAAAAGCTCTACCGCGCGACCCGTGCAGGGCTTGAAAGCAATATCAGCCTTCTGGTCGATCAGGCGCATGAGCGTCTTTTGGAGCAGGAGCAGCTGAAGATTGGCTGGACGGAGGTGAAATGAAATATGGAGGCAGAGCATATGAAAGGTATTATTCTGGCAGGCGGCAGCGGGACGCGGCTGTATCCGCTGACGATGGTTACATCGAAGCAGCTGCTTCCGGTTTATGATAAACCAATGATTTTTTACCCGCTGTCAACGCTGATGCTGGCGGGGATTCGGGATATTTTAATTATTTCCACACCTCACGATCTGCCGAATTTCAGGCGGCTGCTCGGTGATGGCAGCCGTTACGGCGTGCAGCTGACCTATCAGGAACAGCCCTCTCCTGATGGTTTGGCGCAGGCGTTTCTTTTGGGAGAAGCGTTTATTGACGGTGACCGCTGCGCAATGATTTTGGGGGACAATATTTTCTACGGCGCAGGTCTGACGGCGCATCTGCGGGAAGCGGTCCGACGGGAGCGGGGCGCAACCGTATTTGGTTATTATGTCGATGATCCGGAACGATTTGGCGTGGTGGAATTTGATGCCAGAGGAAAGGCGGTCTCGATTGAGGAAAAGCCCGCGCACCCTAAATCCAATTATGCTGTGACAGGCCTATACTTTTACGACGAAACGGTGTGCGAACGCGCAAAATCGCTGAAGCCCTCCGCGCGGGGAGAATTGGAGATCACGGACTTAAACCGTCTTTATCTGGAGGAGGGCCTGTTAAATGTGACCACGCTGGGGCGCGGCTATGCATGGCTGGATACCGGAACAACGGAATCCTTGTCAGAGGCTTCTGAATTTGTACGGGTGATTGAATCCCGGGAGGGCATCCAAATCTCCGCGCTGGAGGAGATCGCCTACCAGAACAGCTGGATTACAAAAGCAGAATTGGATGCGTCGGCGGATACTTACGGAAAATCCCCCTATGGCGCACACTTGCGTAAGGTTGCGGATGGAAAATACATATATTGAGGTGCAGTCATGACATTTACGAAAACAGCAATCGATGGCGTTTATATTGTAGAGCCAGCGGTTTTCGGCGATCATCGCGGCTTTTTTATGGAAAGCTGGTCAAAGAGTACGTTTGAGCGGGCAGGCTTATTTTATGATTTTGTGCAGGATAATCATTCGTCATCGGATGTGAAAGGCACACTGCGCGGCATTCACTTCCAGCGGGGGGAAAAGGCGCAGGCGAAGCTGGTGCGCTGCACACAGGGCGCGGTACTGGACATCGCGGTTGACCTGCGTCCGAAAAGCCTGACATATAAGCAGTGGGTAGCGGTTGAGCTGTCCGCGGAGAATAAAAGGCAGCTGCTGATCCCCCGCGGCTTCGGACACGGCTTTGTTACTCTGACCGACCACGTAGAATTCCTGTACAAAGCGGATAATTACTACGCGCCAGAGGCTGATGGCGGTATCCGCTGGAACGATCCAGAGCTGGCGATTGATTGGGGAGTGGAAACGCCCGTGCTTTCGCAGAAAGATCAGACTTCGCCTTGGCTGAAGGATGCAGAAACGGGGTTTGAGGGGATGGACGTATGAAAATACTCATTACCGGCGGTGCCGGATTCATTGGAAGCAATTTTATTTTTTACATGCGGGAGCAGCGTCCAGATGATGAACTGCTCTGCCTTGACAAGCTGACTTATGCCGGAAATCTTGCGACGCTGGAATCGGTGATGGACAAACCGGGTTTCCGTTTCATCCATGCGGATATTGCCGACCGTGAGGCTGTTTACCACATTTTCGAGCAGGAAAAGCCGGAGATTGCCGTTAATTTCGCGGCAGAGAGCCATGTGGATCGCTCGATTGAAAACCCGTCTGTGTTTTTACAGACGAACGTCATGGGCACACAGGTGCTTCTGGATGCCTGCCGGAAATACGGCATAAAGCGGTATCACCAGGTTTCGACTGACGAGGTTTACGGCGACCTGCCGCTCGACCGGCCTGACCTGTTTTTCACAGAAGCGACTCCGCTGCATACTTCCAGCCCTTACTCGGCCTCAAAGGCTTCGGCGGACTTGCTGTGCAGCGCGTATCACAGGACCTACGGCCTGCCAATCACCATCAGCCGCTGTTCAAACAACTACGGTCCCTACCAATTCCCTGAAAAGCTGATCCCGCTGATGATTGCAAATGCGCTGGCGGATAAACCGCTCCCGGTCTATGGAGCGGGGATGAATGTCCGTGACTGGCTGTACGTGGAGGATCACTGCGCCGCAATCGACCTGATCCTACAGAACGGCAAATGCGGCGAGGTCTATAACATCGGCGGGCACAACGAAATGCGGAATATTGATATTGTGAAGACGATTCTTGCCATTCTGGGAAAAACGGAGCGCTTGATTACATACGTTGCCGACCGCAAGGGACATGACATGCGCTATGCGATCGATCCGGCGTTTATCCATAAAGAATTGGGCTGGCTGCCAGCCACAAAGTTTGAGGATGGCATCCGCCGCACTGTACAATGGTACCTGGATAATCGTTCCTGGTGGGAAAATATTGTGAACGGCGAATATCAAACATATTATGAACGAATGTATGCAAACCGGTAAGCCATTGATTTCTATCCTGATGGCGGTGTATGAGCCGCGCATGGACTGGCTGCGGGAGCAGCTGTGTTCTCTGGAAGCGCAGACTTACCCGAACCTGCGGCTGTATATCCGTGATGATTGTTCAACAGCCGTACCGCTGGAAGCGATTGAAACCTGCGTGCGGTCCTGCGTGACGCGGATACCGTTTACAATCGAGCGGAACGAACGCAACCTTGGCTCCAATCTGACGTTTGAACGTCTGACGCAGGAGGCAGAGGGGGAATATTTCGCCTACTGCGATCAGGATGATATTTGGCTTCGGGACAAGCTGAGCGTTTTACAGGCAAACATAGAGGCGTATCCTGCGGAGCTGGTCTGTTCTGATGTGCGGGTCATAGGCGGAAGCGGGGAAACGGTTGCGGAAAGCATTACGAAAATCCGCCGCCGGCACCGTTTTATTTCTGGCGGTCCGGTGGTTTTCCGCAGCCTGCTGACCCGGAATTTTGTGATTGGATGTACGATGCTGGTTCGGAGGGAGACGGCGCAGGCTGCGGTTCCCTTCGTGCCGGAGATGGTGCATGACCACTGGATTGCGGTCACGGCAGCATCGCGCGGCTCTGTGCTGTCGCTGCCGCAGCCGCTGATTTGCTATCGGATACACGGCGGAAATCAAACAGGCGTGCTGATGGGGATTTCCAGCAGGCGGGACTATATTGAGGGACGTGTTATTGACTTTGAAAGGCGGATGCAGTGCATCTGTCAACGGTTTCCCGGTTCCCAGGAGCTCGACCGTGTTTGCCAATGGGCGCGGGCACGCATGGATTATGCCGTATATAACCGGCGCGGCGCGGCTGTCCGTCTATGGAGGCTGCGGGATCAGAACCGGTTGACAACACTTTTTGAATTGCTTGCGTTAAAAGCGCCGGAACGTCTGTTTCAGCAGGCGCTTCGGCTGGCCCGCCGGTCGGGATAGGTGTTGGGGGTACGTTATGATTTTGATAACAGGCGGCAGCGGGCAGCTGGGGACAAGCCTGCGGCGTGCACTGCAGGATTACCCGGATGAAGTTCTTGCGCCGCCGCATGTGGAATTGGATATTACAGCGCCTGCGCAGGTCTCCGCGTTTTTCCGGGAGAAAAAGCCGGATGCCGTGCTGCACTGCGCGGCGTTCAACGCGGTGGACACTGCCGAGGAACATCCGGCACTCTGCTGCCGCACGAATATTCTGGGTACGCAGCTGCTTGCGCAGGAGTGCCGGCGGACAGGGGCGTATCTGCTTTCTATCAGCAGCGATTTTGTGTTTGATGGCAAGAAAACCGGCGCATATGAAACGGGCGACGCGAAGCACCCGCTGTCTATTTACGGATACAGTAAGTCCGTTGCGGAGGATATCGTGCTGCAAAGCGATGCGCGGAATACGGTACTTCGGATTTCGTGGCTGTTTGGCCGCTCCCCGACGAACTTTGTGGAAGCAATCCTACAGGCTGCCGAGCGCCGCCCGCTGTTGGATGTGGTGAGCGATCAGATCGGCTGTCCGACCTATGCAGACGATTTGGCGTCATTGCTGTTGGAGCTGCTGCGGCAGCGGCCTGCAGGTATTTTCCATGCGGCGAATGAGGGCTGCTGCTCCCGTGCTGCGTTTGCCGAAAAAATCTTGCAGTTGTCCGGCTCGGGGGCTGCGGTGCGGGCGGTTTCCAGCGCGGAATATCCGTCAAAGGCGCACCGCCCCCGAAACTCCGTTTTAAGTAAGGCGAGTCTGGATGCGGCAGGCTTGCGGCGGCTCCCGCCTTGGGAGGACGCGCTCGCACGCTATTTCAGCCAAAGGAAGGGGAGGTGAGAAAGGTGCCGCTTGCAAGAAAATTGATATCGCTGCTTCGGTTCCGATTCCTGCTGATGCAGCTGGTGAAGCGGGATTTTAAGCTGAAATACCGCGGCAGTGTTTTGGGCATTCTTTGGAGCGTTCTCAATCCGCTGCTGAACATGATTGTTTTAAGCATTGTTTTCAGCCAGGTTTTTCGGGCGGTTGATAACTATAAAATGTATTTGCTGGCAGGGCTGACGGTTTTTAATTTTTTTAGCGAAGCAACGAACCTGGCCTGCGCATCGATTGTCGGAAACTTTGGGATGATTACAAAGGTCTATTTCCCTAAATTTATTATCCCAACCTCGAAGGTGCTGACCTCGGGCATCAGCCTGGCGATCACTACGGCGGTGTATCTGCTGTTGGGGTTGTTTATGGGAGTGTATCCGTGGCCCGGCTATTTGCTGATTCCGTATGTGCTGGTTTGCGTGCTGCTGTTTTCGTTGGGCATGGGTTATATCCTTTCAGCGCTGTTTGTGTTTTTTCGGGATACGATGCATTTTTACAGCGTTTTGCTGACAATCTGGATGTACGCAACGCCGATTTTATATCCGCTGGATTCGCTGCCCAAGGAGTTGATTCCGTTGTTCCGCTGCAACCCGCTGTTTCAGTTTATTGATTTTTTTCGCAGTGTGACAATGTACGCCGAGATACCGGCGGCGGGCAGCTTTCTGGTCTGCGGGGGATGGGCTGTGTGTGTGTTCTGTATGGGGGCCTTTGTGTTTGTCCGCTCGCAGGATCAGTTTATTTATTATGTGTAAAAGAGGGGCCGTATGGTTACAGCTGAACATATTTCAATGGAATATGACTTGAATCGCGGCAAGGTGCGCAGCCTGAAGGAGCGTTTGCTTACCAAAGTTGCGGCTCCGGCAGGGGAAAAGAAATTTCATGCGCTGCGGGACGTGTCGTTTCATCTGGGGAAAGGGGAAACGCTGGGCATCATCGGCAACAATGGCGCCGGAAAGTCTACGCTGCTAAAGATTGTCTCTGGCATTATGAAGCCGACCGAGGGGAAGATCGCTGTTTCCGGCAGGATTTCGCCGATGATCGAGCTGGGGACCGGCTTTGATTATGAGCTTTCCGCAGAGGAAAACATTTATTTGAGCGGGGCGGTACTGGGGCACGGAAAGCGGCTGCTGGATGAAAAGATGGATGAAATCTTTGAATTTTCGGAGCTTGAGGAATTTCGGACAGTACCGGTGAAATATTTTTCGTCCGGCATGGTTGCGCGTCTGGCTTTTGCTGTATCAACGTTGGTGAAGCCAGAGCTGCTCATTGTTGATGAGATACTGGCGGTGGGAGATATGCCGTTTCAGCGAAAAAGTTTTCAAAAAATGCAGGAAATGATGTTTGGCGGGACAACTGTCATCTATGTGTCGCATAATATCGAATCCGTTCAGCAGATGTGCAGCCGGGTCATCTGGCTTGATCACGGCAGTATACGGCTGGATGGGGCGGCTTTCGATGTGTGCAGATGTTTTATGGAGAGTGTGCAAAATGGGTAATCGGATTTTGGTAACCGGCGCGGGCGGATATATTGGCAGGCATGTTGTAAAGGCACTTTGTGACAGCGGCGCGGCGGTAACGGCGGCGGATTTTCGGACTGACGGCATCGACTGCCGCGCCGATGTGGTACAGTGTGATCTGTTCCGCGAAGATGGGAACGTCTTTCAGGCGCTGGGGGCGCCGGATGTCTGCCTGCATATGGCGTGGCGGGATGGGTTTGTGCACAACTCCGATGCACATATGGAGGATGTGTCCGGGCATTACCGTTTTCTGAAAGCAATGTTGGACGGCGGTCTGAAGCAGCTGGCCGTGATGGGGACGATGCACGAGGTTGGCTATTGGGAAGGGGCGATTGATGAGAATACGCCCTGCAACCCCAAAAGCATGTATGGCATTGCAAAGGATGCGCTGCGCCGCAGCATCTTCCAGCTGGCGGAACAGAAAAGCGTTTGCCTGCAATGGTTGCGTGCGTATTACATATATGGTGATGATCTGCGCAACCATTCTATTTTCACAAAAATTTGTTCGGCCGCGCAGGAGGGAAAAGAGACCTTTCCGTTTAATACCGGTAAAAATCTGTATGATTTTATCACGGTGGACGAGCTTGCCGTGCAGATTGCTGCCTGCGTGATGCAGTCCGAGGTTGCTGGGATTATTAACTGCTGCACCGGTCAGCCGGTTAGCTTAGCGGATAAGGTGGAGGCCTTTATCCGGGAGCATGGGTACACAATCCGGTTGGAATACGGTGCATTTCCGGATCGCCCATATGACTCCCCCGGCGTATGGGGAGACGCAGCTAAAATTCAAAAGATTATGGGATAAATAGGAAGAGTGGATAGGGCGAGTATGAAATTAAATCAGAAAAAACGGGTTCGCCGTCTGGTGATCTATTTCTTTTATGACGCGGATGGAATTGTGGACCGATATGTCCCGTATATGTTGGAGGATATCAGCCGCAGCTGTACAGAGCTGTTTATCGTCTGCAATGGGAAACTGACCTCAGAAGGGCGGGAAACCTTCCGAAAGCTAACCCCCCATATTTTCGTGCGCGAAAACACAGGCTTCGACGTTTGGGCCTACAAAGAATCGCTTGAGCACTATGGCTGGGATCAGCTGAAGGAATTTGATGAGGTGGTCATGATGAACAGCACAATCATGGGGCCGCTTTATCCATTTTCTGAAATGTTTGATGAGATGAATCAACGGGACGTTGACTTTTGGGGGATTACAAAACATCATAAATATCCGTCCGACCCGTTTCACAGCATCTCTTATGGCTACATTCCGGAACATGTGCAGTCTCACTTTATTGCAGTCAGGAAGTCAATGCTTTCAAGCATGGAATTTCAGGACTATTGGGCAGACCGCCCTGAGATTACATCGTATGATATGGCAATCAGCCAGCATGAAGCTATTTTTACAAAAACCTTTGCGGATAAAGGGTTTCAATGGGACGTTTATGTGGATACCTCGGATTTGGAGGGCTTTGCGTATTATCCGCTGACAATGGCTCCGGTTCGGATGCTGGCGCAATATCGCTGCCCGATTTTTAAGCGCAGGAGCTTTTTTCATGACTATCGGGATGTACTGACCTGTTCGGCTGGCGAAGAGGGGCTGCTGCTGCTAGAGTATTTGGAAACGCAGACAGCTTATGATGTCAGCATGATTTGGGAAAATATTTTACGGACATGTCATATGGCGGATATAAAAGCCGCGCTCAATCTCACGTGGGTTCTGCCGGAGAAAATGGCTGGGCCGCAAGGCTCTTCCCGTAAAACCGCGCTGGTTATCCACTCATATTTTGAGGATTTAATAAACGATTGCTATCACTATGCCCTGTCAATGCCTGAAAACAGTGATATTTATATCACAACAGATACTGACAAGAAAAAGAAGAAGATAACCAGTATTTTCTCAAAGGGTCCCTGGGCGCATGTGGAGGTTTTGAAAATCGAAAACAGGGGGCGTGACGTTAGCGCACTGCTTGTTGCGGCGGCGCCGTATTTATCGGATTATGATTACGTATGTTTCATGCATGATAAAAAAGTGGGGCAGCTGGATTTCGGCATTAAAGGCTACGCCTTTTCGGAACGGTGCTTTCAAAATCTGCTCGGCTCCAAAAAGCTGGTGCAGAACATCATTGACCTGTTTGAAGCACAGCCGAGCATGGGGTTGCTTTGCCCGCCTACACCGAATCATTCCGATTACTATGGAGGACTGGGCTGCGAATGGGGGCCGAACTTTGAAAACACCAAGGAATTATTGCGGAAGTTGGACATTTCCTGTCCAATCACATTGGATAAGGAACCGGTAGCGCCGTTGGGAACCATGTTCTGGTTCCGCCCGAAAGCACTTGAGAAGCTGACATCCTTCGGGTGGGAATATGAGGATTTTCCGCAGGAGCCGAATGCTGTAGACGGTACTTTTTTGCATGCGGTAGAGCGTGTTTACCCTTTTGTTGTTCAGGCGGCAGGGTATTTTTGCGCATGGGTTGTATCAGATCAATATGCAAGGACAGAACTGACCAACTTAAACTATATGCTGCGTATGATTAACACAAGGTCGGTGCATCTGTTTGGCTATAAGGATTTTACGGGGCTTGTGCTGACAATGGATTATCTTATTTGCACGCAAAATGGGTCCATTCCAAGCAAAAAAATCCTCTGGAAGCGCAGGCTGAAGACCGTGCTTCCAGACCCGATCTGGCGTATCATGCGGAAGGTATACCATCTGTTCGGCGGCAAAAAATGGGTCGGTTAAGCAACAAAAGGAGAAGATATGGTATTTTCATCAATCATTTTCTTGTTTTTATTTTTGCCTGTAACACTTTTCGGTTATTATTTGATTCGTCAAGACCTGCGGAACGTTTTCCTGCTGTTGATGAGTTTGCTTTTCTATGCGGCTGGCGAACCGTGGTTTGTTATGATTATGATAGCGTCTATCGCCGGCAATTACATATTGGGCCTTTTGCTTGGGCTGGCAAGGGGCAGAAAGTTTCTGAAACGGTCGATACTGGCCGCCGTGCTGGCGATGAACTTGGGTATCTTATTTTATTTTAAGTATTACGATTTTGCAGCTTCCAATCTGAACGCCCTAATTGGCACGGATATCCCGCTGCGGCATATCACGCTTCCTATTGGCATTTCGTTTTTCACATTTCAGGGAATGAGCTACGTTTTAGATGTTTATATGGGAAAATGTGAGGTGCAGAGAAATCCGCTTCAGGTGGCGTTGTATATTTCGCTTTTCCCGCAGTTGATTGCAGGACCGATTGTTCGATATAGCGATGTAAGCCGGGAAATTGCGGTGCGCAGGGAAACTCTGGATGATTTTGCATCTGGAGTGCAGCGGTTTACGATTGGCCTGGCAAAAAAGGTTATTCTATCGAATCAGTTTGCGTTATTGGCGGATCAGACATTCGGAACTATACCGGATCAGCTGGGCGCAGGAATGGCTTGGCTGGGAGCGATCGCGTATACGTTTCAGATCTATTTTGACTTTTCTGGTTATTCGGATATGGCGATTGGCTTGGGGCGAATGTTTGGCTTCCACTTCCGGGAAAATTTTGATTATCCTTATACGGCTGCCAGCGTAACGGTTTTCTGGCGGAAATGGCATATTTCACTTTCGAGCTGGTTTCGGGATTATGTGTATATTCCACTGGGCGGCAATCGGCATGGGAATGTTTATCTTCACCTGATAATTGTCTTTTTCCTGACAGGCTTATGGCACGGTGCATCCTGGAATTTTGTAGTCTGGGGCTTATGGCATGGAGCTTTTCTGATTATAGAGCGGGTGCTTCGAAATCGTAATATTACGATTTCAGCACCTTCGGTGCTGAAATGGATAAATACAATGTTGGTTGTCGTGATTGGTTGGGTCTTTTTCCGTGCTGCGGATTTACACGCGGCGATTGCATATTTAAAATGCATGTTTGGGGCTGCGGGTTTCGGAAACGTATTTTATATCCTTCAGGATTATGGCGCTGTATTTGTGCTGGGGTCGTTCGCTATGCTTCCGATTACGAAAAAGTATCGAAGTTTGTGTGAAACCTATGTTGTTTTGCAGAAAGTATCCAATGTTTTGGAGCCTCTGGCCTGCGGTGTGATTTTGGTGATTGGGATTGCCTATACAGTTTCCAGTACATATAATCCTTTTATTTATTTTAATTTCTGAATGAGAGCGTTAGCGTTATGAAAAAATTGTCAGGAAAAAATATTTGGACTGCAATCATCTTTGTTGTCCTAATTCTAATACCAGTTATCTTTATTCAGTGGGGGAGCGGAGAATTTGCTGAAGCAGAACAGAGGCTGCTTGCAGAAAAGCCCGTTCTTGTCTTAGAGGATGGGACTCGGAACCCGAATATATGGGACGAGGTGCAGCAATGGCTTGGAGATCATATTGGGTTCCGGGAAGCCTTGGTACGCATTCATGCAAATGTTCAATTTCAGCTTTTTCATCAGTCTCCATCCGATAAGATACACATTGGCAGGGATGGATGGTATTACTATACGCTTGACGAAAACCTTCAAATTGCGAGTGGGGAATATACCCTTACGCCGGAAATGTTGGAACAGATTCTTCAAAACCACACCGTTATTCGTAATAAGCTGAAGGATAAGGGGATAGAGTATGTAATTATTTTGCCAACAAGCAAAGTAAGTATATATCCTGAGAATATGCGGTATGGAGACGAAGCGATCCGTCAAACGCCTGTTGACACTGTGGCGGATTATTTGGAAGAACATTCCGACTTAAAAGTGATTCGGTTAAAGAATGTTTTGCTGGAGGCGAAACAATCGCAGCAAGTATATTTTAAGACCGATACCCATTGGACAGAAGCGGGAGCCTATGCAGCTTATCAAGAAATCATCCGCAGGATGCAGGGATGGGGACTCTGTGCAAAGAATCCTGTAAAGGTTGTGTTTGAAGATGCAGAATATATTGGTGAATTCGGAGCTATGATGGGGTTGGATTTGTCGGCAGAACCAACAAAAGAACTTTACATTCAGGAACAAATGGGGATTAAAGATCCGGATTCAGAACGTTCCGCACGGTTTCATGAGACTGTTTCAGCAGAAGGGATTCAAACGCCTTGTTATTATTATCAAAATACAGATGTTACGGGTCCTTCTGTTATGGTATTTGGTGATTCGATGCTGGGCGGTTGGAATGCGACGGAGTTGCTGGCAGAGAATTTTCCGGAACTAACCTATGTTTGGGCGCCAAGTCTTTCAGAGGCTTTGATTGAAACGATGTCGCCTGATGTTGTCATTTATGAGTTGACAGAACGATATAACAATTTATTTCCGGAAAAGAACTTATCATATATGCTGACAGAATTGCCGGATTATCAAGCAGAGGTCATATCCTTTTCGTGGGAAGGACAAGATTTGACGGCAACGATAAAAAACAGCAGCAATTCCGATTGGAACTACGGGAATAGCATTCGCTTGGGGATATTCAGTGAAGGAAACGATACCGGTTTGCGTGTGCAGTTGCCAATGGGTAAGACAATTCGACCCGGCGAAACGGTAGATTTCTGGTTTTCGTTTGATGAATATCCCGGCTTGCTTGATAAGCGGATAGAAGTACAAATGTTGCATGAAGGCATCTGCTATTTCGGAGAGAAGAAATTGGCTGCAGGTATCGAAAATATGGGAATCTCGTAGACAGAACAGAAGCGGTGCTGAAAATATCGATGGTACGTATATGTATGAGCCTGTGCCAATTCAGTTTGAGCTGGATAGATGAATGCGATAGGTATACGGTAATTTCAAATTGATAAGGAGAGAAGCTGTGAAAGACGAAAGAAAGATCACCTTATTTTTATGTATCAGCTTTTTTATAAGTGCTGCAATATCGGGAATATTTGTTTTACATTATAAGCTGTCAAGAGAACACTTGGACAGTGTCAGTCTCGATGAGGATATTGTCTATGATGCGTCCGAGTATCTTTTTGGAATAGACCCGGTTCGGAAGGAAGATGGGCTGTTGATCATTAGCGGCTGGGCCGTACGTGAAGATGAGGATCTCACCTATATCAATAATCGTATTTTGCTTATTGACCAGAAACAGCAGGCCTATGAGATGCCGACAACAGCAATAGAGAGAGGACTGACTGAATATTTTAATAATGGATACAGCTATGAACAGGGCGGGTTATGGGCACAATGTCCGCTAAAGGAATTCACGCCAGGGGAAATACTTCATGCTGTAATTCTGGTTACAGAGCAGGATGGCCGCAGAGTCTACCTGGATACACAGGTCGATATAGAAATATAGGGGAAGTAGATGACGATGAAGGAAAAATCAAAACTTTTTTACAGAAATATCTTGTCAAAATATATGGTATTTTTCGTGTTCTTTTTCATTATTCTACTGATCCTGCTGCCTGGGACACTGTGGACAGGTACAGATGATACCACGTATATAGAACAGCTAACGCATATGGGAATATTGGAATGGGTGTGGATGCGTGCGACAACTTGGCAGCCGCGTATTATAAGTGATTTTTTGCTGGCATTATTCCACTTTAATCTTCCCGTTTGGAAAATGGCAACTGCTACAGCCACAACATTGCTGCTGCTGGGCATAACAAAATATCCTGAGATGGATGATACTTTGCATACGCCTCGAATTTATTCGCATATTGTGCCCTGCTCCGCATTTTTTGTAATGTGTCCTTATGTGATATCTTCGTCAATTGTTTGGTATACTGGATCATTTTTCTATTTGTGGCCGACGCTATTTCTTGTTATCGCGTTGATGCCGTTTTACGATGCTGCTGTTGGAAGCAGGAGCATCCGTTATGGAGGTTTGCTGCTGTCGATCTTATGTTCACTATTGACTGGTTATCAAGAGCAATGTGCAGCTATTATGATATGCTTTGCCTTATTTACTTTTGCATTTATGTTATATCATAAAGAGCGAATCCCGAAATACTTAATATTGCAGTTTATACTGGTATGCATAAATGTGGGAGTATATTTGACGCTTGGGGGAACAGAAATCAGGCTCGATGCCGAATTATATTGGTACAAAGATTATCATATGCTTTCGTTGACAGACCGGCTGTTTCAGGGGATCAACTGGGCGAATTATCATTTATTTAATGCTTCAAATGTTTTAATGTTCCTGCTTTCCAGCTTGATTTTTTTAACTGTACTTTATCGCTATAAATCAATTTGGATCAAGATTTTTTCCGCGATACCATTTGCTGCATTTTTTGTTAGCATCCTACCGATACAATCTCTTTTATCAAGAGCATCAAAGTTTAATTCATATTTAGAAGGACAATACAATTTTTCTTCCTCTTTACAGATTGCGGTAGAATGGCTTTTGAATCCAACGATTTCAAATCCGTCAAATTTTTCGCTTGGCCTGGCGGGTTTGTGCCCTGCATTCTTTTGCTTCTTGATATTGATTGATATTGGCTGGCTTCTGACCATTGCTTTTCAGAGCCGCCGACATGGGTTTGTCAATATGGTGGTTTATTTTGCTGCATTGGCGTCTGTTTATTCTTTGAGTTTTTCCCCTACAATTTTCGCATCGCGAACAAGGATTTTTTTTGCAGCGAATACTTTAATTATACTTTTAATTGCGCTGCTTTTTAAGGAATTAGATGGATGTACTGAAATTTTGACAAAAAAATGGTTTCGGCCTGCAATCGCTGTGTTAGTTATAACAGCAATGCTTTTTGCGTTTGAACAATTTTCATTTAATTTGCATCCGGGAGCACAGCGGTTTTAATTTATTTTGCAGACAACAAAATATAATTTAATCAGCTGAAAGGAATAGATAATGCGAGTACCTAATCTTTACATAATTATCCCTTGCTATAACGAACACGAAGTGCTGCCAATTACAAGCAAGCAATTTTTAGACAAGCTGAAACAGCTGATTCAAGCGGATAAGATTTTGGAGAACAGCAGAATACTTCTTGTCGATGATGGCAGCAGGGATAATACCTGGGAGATTATTTGCGAATTGGCGGCGAGGGATGAACACTTTGCCGGAATCCGCCAAAGCCGCAACTACGGGCACCAGAATGCGGTGCTTGCCGGATTGATGGAAGCGAAGGATCGCTGTGATATTACTATTTCCATTGACTGTGACGGACAGGATGATATAAATGCGATGGATCACATGATTGAGCTGTATCAGAAAGGAAACGAAGTGGTCTATGGTGTACGTGATAACCGTGATTCTGACACATTTTTCAAACGCTTTACCGCAGAAAACTTTTATAAGATGATGAAGTGGATGGGTGTCGAAAGTGTATTCAACCATGCCGATTACCGATTGCTCTCTTCGAAAGTACTGCAATCCTTTTCGGAGTTTCAGGAAGTCAATCTGTTTTTGCGGGGGATGATCCCGCTGGTTGGATATCCGAGTGCGGCTGCGTATTATGCGCGGAGAGAACGGATTGCCGGAGAAAGCCATTATCCGCTCCGAAAAATGCTGGCGCTTGCTATAGACGGCATCACCAGTTTATCTGTCAAGCCGATTCGGCTGATTACAGGGGTGGGAATATTTGCGGCCATCATCGGTTTCCTGGGAATTCTCTGGTCAATCTTTAATGTAGTATTTGCGCAAACGGTGGCCGGTTGGGCGAGTATGACCTGTATGATATGCTTTATGGGCGGTGTACAGCTGCTTTCTTTGGGGATTATCGGCGAATACATTGGCAAAATCTATATGGAAACCAAGCATCGTCCACGCTATATTATAAGTGAAAGAACAGAAAACATGGACGTGAATGCAGGCGGATAAAAGATATTTGGGAATTAGCCATAACCGGGGACAAAGTGGAATTAGAGCGGCATACGTGCCGCGTAACGGCGATTTTTGGTGGTTTTCATAACATTCCATCTCGGTATGACGGATATTCTTCTCAAAGCTGTCCCTGTTTCGAGGGAACTTTAGCAGCATGAAGTGTGGGGCAAATTGGTTTTTATAAATCCGTTGCGTGGTGATGCAAGCCCGTGAAAACGACTTAAAGAACGTTTTCACGGGCTTTTATAGCACTGTGCCCTTCCCGGTTTAGCGGATAATAAAAAGGCAAGAAAAACAGAACGAAACGAAAGATATCTTGAGGGTACGCTCTCAGGCAGCAGGAGGCACAAATAAGGATTGTGCGAAAGCGTCAGGAGAACGCCAGTCAGTGAATTCGCCTGACGTGCGGCGAAGCCGCCCTTTCAGGCGAGGATTCTGGAAACGTCAAAACAAGGCTTACGGTACATTCACAAGTACCTACTCTGCGGGAAAGAGAAAGGTCTCGGGACAAAAATGTCGGGTTTGTCAGGAGATTTGTGTAAAAAAGCAAGCAGGGAATTATAGCAGAAAGGATAGATTTCGAGGCTGAATAATTAACTGTGTAAATGTCAATAATATCCATATTGAAAGAAATAAAGGAGAAAAGGCATGAAAACAGTAAGAA
>CAJUSB010000069.1 GCA_910589115.1 uncultured Clostridia bacterium
CGGATGCAAAGCTGATTGTAGACGGTGTGGAAAAACCAGCCAATATCATCGACTGGGAAGGCACGGCATATATGCCTGTCCGCACAGCAGCGGAACTGCTGGGGATGGATATAAAATATGCGTCAGCCGATGCCGGAAGACGTGCAGCAGTCTATCTGCGTACCCCTGTCACCGATGAACAGCTGAAAGCCTGCCAGAGCTATATCGCGGCACTCGCCCCCGTATCCAACTGTAAGCTGCTGCACCAGAATATGAATAGCTATAAGACCGTAGAGGATATCAGCAACGCACTCACGCAGGCAATCGAGTATATGAATCTGGTCAAAAATACCCAGCCGCCAGTCTGCAAGCTGATGGACGGCGGCCTGTGTGAAGAGACGCGCACACTGGCGGATGAGGCAATTAAAGCGTGCACGAATGTACAGCAAATGATTAAAAACGGAGCTGACCGGCGGGCAGCCTATTCCGCCATAGCGTTTGACTGGACAGGAACCATCGGCTCGGCTGGCTACAAGGACGACGGCAAAGACGATGGCAAGGAGAGCAGTAATGGAGCACTTGCCCTTTGCGGAGAGGTAGCCAGCAGACTCGACCAGCTGGGCCGCATCGTGAACCAGACACCGTAAAACGGATGAAATCCGCATAGTTTCAAAAAACAAATCCGGCCCTGTATCGCTTGCGATGTGGGGCCGGATTTGTTTTATTATTTTTCAAATAAGATAATTATTGACACATATCTATTTATATGCTATATTATAAGCAGAGTTAAAACAACAACACGAATAGAAAGAGGGAGATTCCAATGGGTTGGATACGCTGACAAACAGCAGTAAAAGAGATATTTTATTGTTATCTTATCTATTGTGCTGTAGAGAATCTTGAGCCAAGGGAAGCTTGTAGGAGGATTGTTTATGCGAAAAAAAACTAATTGCGTTTTTACTAGTAATCAGTTTATGCTGCGCTGTTGGCTGTGGGGTTATAATATCTAAAAAGAGAAATAATCAAGGTTTATTAGTTTCGAGTTTCACACAAACCGCAGAAACAATAAAGGAAGGTTTTTCCTATGATGGTTTTGACGAAATAATGAGTGATAAAACTTATTTTTTATCTTTACCGTTAAACTATCCACAAATTGACAGCAGCGGCATTCCCCTAGATTTACAAAAACTTTTTGTATATAAAGAAAGCACAACCGGAACGGTAATTATGCTTCAGATGACAATTTCGCCTTCAAGCTCTACGGAAAGCAAATGGATAAGCAGTTTCAATTATCAAACGAATCTTTTTAATTCACCAAACTGTAAATTTGGCGGATTATATGATGAAAATATTCCTGATGTAGAGATATCAGTAAACGCATTTTCTTATCAGGGAATCAACTTTTCTGTCCTTGCATTTGCTCCGGATAACAACAACCAGGCTGCAACCGAAAAAATGGTTGACTTTTGTAATAATTTAATTGATTTTTTGACAAAATCGACTGATTATCAGCCATCGAACCAATGAAAGACAAATAAACCGTTAGATATCATATCGTGTCAAAAAAGATACTATTTATTGGGGTTAAATGGATGAGATATAAAAAAAAGTATATTACGATTGCACTGTTAATTGCAGCAGTTTTTTGTGCTTTTGCATTATTGCGGGTCAACAGTTTATACATATCCACCGCCGGTATCGCCAGAGAACAAAAAGACGCTCGTTATTGCAAATCCCTGTCTGACCCCGAAAAAGCAGGGGTTGAATATGTATGTTTTTATAGTGATTCAGACCCAACAGAAGCAACCGTTGTAAAAACGGATAACCGGATAAGTGTATTCGTATCGGAAAAAGAAACGGATACTGATCCAATACTGAAAAGCGTTTGCCGTACCGAAAAAAACAGTTTATCAGTATTTGGTTTTGCCGCCGTCAACCCCCGGGATGCAGCCGTTAGAAATTTTTTGGGACGGTGAAACAAATCAGGTTTCGATTGAATCAAAGGAGGTCATATGATATCTTTCATCAGCTGGCTGCAACTTGTATTTTACCTGGATTTAGAGCTTCCCACCTTTATCATATGCGAACATCAAAACCATTGGCGCGACAAAGATACCATACAGAAGCGGCTGGGAATATTAAAATTAGTTTTACATTTTTGTATTATTACGGCTATGTTTGTCCCTATCGGAATAGAGGGTTTCGGCTATGCAGGATTTCTATTATATGGAATTCATTTGTTAGGTTTTCTGATTTTCTTGGTGGTCCATTGGATTGTGTCCGCGTTTGTCCTCAAAGGGACGCTGCACGCAAATTCATTGGAAATTGTAAATGCACTTTGCTTCCTGCTGGCCGGTCTGATGATCGGCAGCAGCCCACTGTCAGAATGCTATTGGGCAATGGTCATACTGGCTGTACTGCTGCTGTTGCTGACCATCGTTCAGCTGCGGTATCAGCTGCGCCAGAAATAATAAAACAGGAAGGAGCGGGCAACGTCTCCTTCCTGTTTACTGTACATAAGAGGTGAATCTTTATGAAATGGATGAAATACATTTTTCCTGCATTTTTGATATTCATGCTGTTATCCTTTTCAGGCTGCGCAAAACCGGAGGATACACCCACACCTTTGAATTCCGATACTGCTTATCGGCTTGCATGGCAGTATCTGTTATCCGAGGCCGAGGAACACTATCATGTATTCAATATCACAGATGCAAAAATCACACGTTTTGAGCCAGTCGCATATCAACAGGCCACACAGGGAAACATACATGTGTACGCGCTTGAATATGCACTTTTCGCCACCCAGGATTACGGTTGGATCCCCGGCGGTGACGGTTTGGGAAGCACCTATCTATTCATGGCAGAACAAGGTGAAGACGTGCGCCTGCTTGCAGCCGCAGGCAGCAAAAAAGTATATGATAACGGCGGATATTCCGGTATGATAAAGGCGCTCTTACAGGATAACAGCAGCGCAGATTATGCAAAACAATCTGTCTTGCGGGCCGAAGACCAGCAGACAGAAATAAACGATGCAATCCACGCCGCAGAAGCCTTTTTTCTTGACAAGGACTGCCTGACGGTCAACATCTGGTATGACTGGAACACATCTTTGGACTTCTGGGAGCGGTCGCCAGACGTACTCCCAGAACAGAAAGGCAACACCATTATCCTTTGCGCCGATCTATATTTCTGGTCAGAACATACAACAAATCTTTTTCATAACTCCATCCTGATTCTGACCCGTGAAAACGAAGAAGCGCCGTGGACAATAAAAACCTATGGTTTTTAACTGTCCGCAGCGCTTTCCCTCTTCCTTTGTCTGCCGCCGGATTCATTTGAAAATCCAATGTCAGGGCGTATTCAAATCCCAATCAATCGGCGCTATGCCGTGCGACTCCAGAAAAGCATTGGTTTTAGAAAAATGCCGGCAGCCAAAAAAGCCGTTATATGCAGAGAGCGGCGAAGGATGTACGGTTTCCAGAATCAGATGCTGCGGGCTTGTAATAAGTGGTTTTTTGCTTCTGGCGTTCCCGCCCCAAAGCAGGAAAACCACAGGCTCCGGATGCTCATTCAGTTTGCGGATCACGGCGTCGGTGAAGGTCTGCCAGCCGAGGTTTTTATGGCTGTTTGCCTGCCCGCGCCGGACCGTCAGCGTAGTGTTCAGCAGCAATACCCCCTGCTGTGCCCATTTGGTGAGCGTTCCATCCTTGGGCGGAACGATGCCAAGGTCGTCCGAAAGCTCCTGAAACATATTTTTCAGGCTTGGCGGCGGTGTCACACCCGGCTGCACAGAAAAACACAGGCCATGTGCCTGTCCTGGGCCGTGATATGGGTCCTGTCCGAGCAGTACTGCCTTCACGTCGGAATAAGATGTATATTTTAATGCATTAAAAATACAATCCATCGGCGGATAAATGGTTTGTTCCGCATATTCCTTTTTTAAGAAATAGCGGATGCGCTTATAATAATCGGATGAAAATTCATCTTTCAGGATATCATCCCATTCGTTCCCAAGGTGTACCATATCGGACAAACCCCCGTTCATATATTCTATTATTATTGGTTCCCCAAATCTGATGTTGACTCTACTATAGCATAGCCCGACATAAAAGGCAAGTAAAGTTTTCCGGTTCCGCGTATGCTGCACATGCTTCATACGGGAACTTTTTTTCGTTTGCAGCCTGCAAGAATCACTTTTTTTCAAAAAACGGTCGATTTTTTGCCGCAGCCATGTTATACTTATTATGGGACGGACTTTCCAGCTTTTACCTTAACCGCCCTGCGCTTAAAATATCATAGGAACACATCAGCTGCTTTTTGTTACAACATGCGGGATTTCTCCTGAAAATGCGATTTAACGAGGGTGATTCAATGAAAATTATTAAAAAACTATGGACAGATTCCTGTTTCGACCGCTACGCCTTGGAACTGCTGATTGCTATCGAGCTTCTGTTGTCGTTTACCTTTTTGGGTTATATCCATATCCCGCCGATCTCTATTACAACAGCATACATACCAATCCTAATTGCGGGATGTCTCTTTGGGCCTGCGGAATCTCTCCTCATTGGGTTTGTTTTCGGGTTATCCAGCATGTATAAAGCATCTGCATCCTACGTTTTGCCCTCGGATGCAGCCTTTTCACCGTTCCTGAGCCCTGCCCCTGTCAACAGCATTTTGCTGAGCGTTGGGGTCAGAATGCTGTTCGGGCTGCTGATTGGCTTAGCCTTTTCATTCGCCTCAAAAAGAAAACATCCACGTATATGGAGAGTTATAATCTCCACAGTTGCACCGAAATTCCACTCGCTTCTGGTTTATACTGCTATGGGGTTTTTATTTCCAGCGCTTGGTTATCGCTACACCTCGGCCCTGGACTGGGATTGGGTCGATGCAGTCATCGCGGCCGTCTGCGTCGTAAGCGTTGAACTGCTGTGGGCGATTTATCATCACCGCACGGTGCAGAACGTCAAATCAGGCGTCGACCAACCAATCGACAACCCTTATAAGCCCGAAAAAATGAACCTGTTTTTTGCTGCTTTTGAATTCTTTCTGCTTTTCATGGCAGTCTTAGCGGCAAGGTACTTTTCTCAACGGGAATCCTATATGTTGCAGCAGCACGGCGTAGCAGTTTCGCATACCATTTCATATGATCTGCTGCATTTACAGCTGCAATTTTTGTTTGCCTCACTGGCCCTGAATTTGATTTCAGTCATTTTCCTGATCATGCTTTACAAGTATATGGCATTCAAAAAATACCAGGGTGAGCTGGATGAACTGACCGGCATAATGGGTCGCAGAATGTTTCTCTACCACTGCAACCGGCTTCAGCAGGCAGCCGCTTCCGGTGCGAAGCGGCTGGGCTGGTTCCTGTTTGTGGATGCAGATTATTTCAAACAGGTCAACGACAACTTTGGACATGCCACCGGCGACCTGGTTCTGAAAGCGATTGCTTCCAATCTGCATCATATTTTTAAGGGTGCAGGGACCGTAGGCCGGATCGGCGGCGATGAATTTGCTGTAATAATTGAGGCTCCGCTGTCCCCGCAGGAGCTGGGACAGCGGCTGGAAAGGTTCCTTTCCGCGATTGCCGACACACTGCCCGACAAAAAAACAAGCTGTAGCATCGGGGCGTATCAATTTGTTTTCCCGCAGTCTGTAAAGCATCTGCTTTCGGAAACGGATCAAATACTGTACAAGGCAAAAGAAAATGGCCGGGCCTGTTATGTTCTGAAAGAATGTGGCTGGCAGGCCGGAAACGGTAAAAGAGAGGATCTCGTATGAAACTGCTTTTGATTTACTTGGCGGCGGTCAACTGCTGTGGGATGCTGGCCGTTTCTCTTGATAAATGGCGTGCGCAGCATGGGAAGTGGCGGATACGGGAGCGAACATTTTTCATATTTTCGCTGTTGGGCGGAACGCCCGGCGTATATGCAGCGATGCGTTTATGCCATCATAAAACGCTGCATAAACGTTTTATGTGGGGGCTGCCTGCAATATTTGCGGTGCAGATTGCGTTGATTGGATACGGGGCATATTATTGGTATACGCGCTTTGGGTTTCCGGTTCATTAGCGGAATGCCCACCATGCAGCCAGCCCCTTTCCCACTGTTTTGAACGGTTCTACCCATAAAAAAGGAGGTAAATCCAAATGAAGCTGTTATTACGCCAGCGGTTTTTTTCGTGGTTTGACAGCTATGATATTTATGATGAAGCGGGAAACACGGTTTATGTCGTAAAGGGAGAATTCAGTATGGGCCACCGCCTGCAAATTTACGACCCCGTGGGAACCCCCCTAGGACGGATTCAGGAGCGGGTCCTCACCTTCCTGCCAAAATTCGAGCTGTATGCCGGCGAGCAGTACATTGGCGAGCTGCGGAAAGAATTCAGCTTATTCCGCCCGCGGTTCCGGCTGGACTGTTTCGGCTGGCAAATCGAAGGTAATTTTATAGAATGGGATTACACCGTAACGTCGGGCGACCGCACGGTCATGCGTCTGAACAGGGAACCGCTGAACTGGACAGACACCTATGTCATGGAGATTGCAAAGCCATCGGAAGCGTTATACTGTCTGATGATCGTATTAGCGATAGATGCCGCCAAATGCTCAAGAAGCTGACTCGGAAATAACTGTTTCATCCGCCTGCGCGGCGAGCGGCCCCTACGCGGGGCAGCGCCAGAGGGACTTCTCCCTCTGGACTCCCGTCCTCCGCTGCGGTGGGGAAAAGGGTGCGCTATTGCTGTTAATGCATACTGCTTCGCCCCGCCAAAAGGACGGCGGGGCGAAGGGGGCGGCTGCGGTAAAAATTGATTGTGCGCAAGTATAAAAAGAACCCCCTGCCGCAATAATCGGGAATGAAAAGCGGCAGAGGGAGAGGGTATGATACACACCGGACTGATGAAGATATCCGATGTGATCGACAGATAGAAGAGCGCTGCCCATCGTGTGCGGCGCTATAGGGGGAAGCGCCGTACACCGGCTGTGCAACTACCTCTATTATAGCACTCCCCGCTGGAAAACGCAAGAGGAAATCGTCACAAAAAATTGCTTTTTCTGTGAGAAAATATAAAAAAGAGTCTGAAATGGGAATAATTAGACCGGTTTCCAAAAGTGGGGAAATCAATGCACACGCCGTGCGTTTATCAGATGAAATCCTCGCGCACCGGCGTAAAGACATCCAGAATCACGCCATCCTCCAGCGCGGTCAAACCGTGCTGCTGATCCCCGGCAGTGTAAACGCAATCCCCTGCGTGCAGTACCTGTTTCGTGCCCTCGACGTTGGATTCAAACGCCCCGCTCAGCACATAGGTGCACTGCCGGTGCGGATGCGTATGCATTGCGCCCACCTGACCGGCTTTCCAATGCAGCTCCACGAGCATTAAATCATCCAGATGGCCCTTTACCTTACGTACAACGCCATTCTCAAGGGTTACGCTTTTTACTTCACTGTCCAATACAAACATAATGTCTGCCTCCTTTTTCTGCCGGCTTGGGCCGGCGGTCTGTTTCTATTAAACCAGACCGGTTAGTGAAAGTCAACCGGTTTTCGTTTTAACGATGGATAAAAGGGCATTGCCCCCCCCCCGGCTGGTTCGGGCAAACCCTTCCGCGCCCCTGAATGCCGCCAGTTATGAAAACAGCCCCGGAATCTCTCCCGAGGCTGTTTTTTTGTGTGTCCGGCTGCCGGACGCAAATAGCCTATTATACCGTTTTACAGTGCAGTCCGATTTGTGTCCAGGTTATGCGGCAAAATTGGTATAAAAGTTCATAAGGATCTGTGCGACTTCTGCGCGGGTCGCGTGTCCGGCCGGGTCCAGCCTGCTGCCGGACTTGCCGGAGAGGATACCCGTTGCAACCGCCCAACGCATTGAACTGGCCGCCCAGTCAGAGACCGTATTCCCGTCCGCAAAGCCGGAAATCTCTGCCGATGCAGCTGTATGATAGCCCTTTGCACCTGCATAGCGGTACAGGATTGCTGCCAGCTGTTCACGAGTAATCGAGTCGAGCGGCCCAAACCGTCCGTCAAAATAACCGCTCATGCAGCCGAACGATGCCGCCCATGCAGCCGCATCCGAGAACCAATCCGATGCTGCAACATCCGGGAAGGTTGAAACCGTACTGCCCGGCGTTTTTTCCAGATTGTAGAGGACCTGTGCCATCATGCCGCGCGTCAGACGGTCATTCGGTGAAAAATACCCGTTATTGCCAGCCATCATGCCTTCGCGGCTGACGAACATCACGGCATTATAATACCATTCCCCGGCGGGTACGTCGTAATACGACGGCGCGCGCCAGCCCTGATTTGCGGTTTCAGGGGTATTGGGTGTCGGCACCTCATTTGTGCTGAAAATCGGCTTGTACTTGCTGGAAGCGCCGCCGCCTGTACGGTCACTGCTGCTGTCATTGTCGCTGTCATTGTCAGTATCCGTATTGTTGTTATCCGGCGGAGTGACACTCGGGGTGCTGCCCGACTTCCGGGTGACGATCAGCTGATATTCAATGCCCTCGATACGGATACCAATGATATTCTCACCGTTCTGGAGCGATACCGCACCATTTTCCGAATCCTGCGCGGTGGTTGCATTCCACACAGCAACGGCGTCATCCGTGCCGCCGACCTTAACCTGAATGCTGCCCGCCGTCACGGTGCCCGGAATCGTATACGAGTTATCGGCTCCCTTAAAGTCGCTGGTTTCAAGCTCGTAGCTGTCTGAACCGGCAGTTACATCAATGGAAATCCCATCCGGGAGACCAAGCCGTCCTGCATTCGGTGCATCGCAGAGTGCATAAATACTAAGATGCGGCACCCGGAAGGATGCAAACCCATTTCTCGGCATAATGCCTCTCTGTACGACGGTACGCACCTGTTTCGCTGTGTTCTGCGCTTCCTCAATCAGGAATGCAAGCAGCCCCTTGCCTGTGGTGGGTTTCAGGTCGGTTTTTACGGAAACATCAAGCCCGACCCCTTCATCAACGGGGATCACTTCTTTTTCCTCGTCTTCCGTTACCTTTTTGAAGTCAATATCAAAGGCTTCAAACAAATCCTTTTCTTCATCGCTTGCGGCCTCCTTGTTCGGGCCGATTTCAAGGATGATTTTATTTGCGTCCGGCGGCGCAATGACGGAGACCAGCTCCGCCGGTATGCGGATCGTGCCGACCGGTGTTCTGATTTCCAGGGCAATATTCTTTGCCTCTGCAACCGTTTCTACGACCGCCGAGGGGATCGTGACCTCTGCCGCCTCGGGTGCATCCGAACCAGGTGCAGTTTCGGTCGTACCGGTGACAAAGGTATCATCCTCCATGTCATCAATGATTTCCTGTACTGCGTCCTTTATTTCTTCGTCAGTTTCTGCGCCCTCTACGATGACCTCTGTAGCAGCCTTACCATCCTCGTCAACCTCTGCGGGCGGAGCGATCAGGTCAGGCTCTTTCGGGGCTTCCTCTGCGGTGAGCGTGACTGTCATATCCTGCTTGACGGCCGGTATCGTACCGGTCCACTGGGTTTGCCCGTTTTCGTCCGGCTCTCCGTCCATTTCGAGGTACACAGACGATTCATCGGTATTCGGGAGCCAGCCCTCCTCTGCCAGGAAAGAAAACTCTGCATCCGCGCCTTTTTCCACCGTAATGGAATCAGGCTCCACGCCTGTAATGTAGTCCTGTGCATCCGCCGCAACGTCTATGCTTACGGTCGCCTTTGGCGACTCCAGCGCACACAGCGTCAGCGCGATGCGCCGGTCAACCGACTTCAAAGTATAAGACCACAGGGTCTTGTCCGCCTCATCCTGCGTGAAAAAGACCGAGGTCGATGCCACGCCTTCGGCATGGTACACCGCTGGGATATATCCTTCTTCAACGCGGACAGAGATGGTATACGGTTCCCCATCTACTGCCGGTACCGTCAGCGGGAAACTGCCGCCGTCCGGCAACGTGATCTTATCCTCGCCTTCCTTCACATCCAGCGTGATGCCGGTTTGTTCAAAAGGTACGCTTTTGAGCGTCAGCGTGATTGGCCCTGTAACCTCTTCGATTCGGCAGATCCATGTATTCGGCTCTGTGCCCTGCCGGAATGTGACCTGCGCAGCCTCTATGCCCTCCGCACGCTGGACGGCTGGCTGATAGCCTGCCTCCGCGACAACCGCAAGCTCATAGGCACTGCCCAGCGCAATGGTCTTCGTCAGCGGGAATTTGCCGCCGTCCGGCAGCGAAAGCCGTGTTTCCGTACCGGTCAGCTTGGCTGTAACTTCTGCCCCGGCATACTTTTCCGCGCTGAGTTTGAGGGTAATTTCCTCATTCACACAATCAACCTGATAGTCCCAAAGGGTCGTCCCATCACGCTGGGTAAAGCTGCCGTTTGCCCCCTCTGCCGACAAAACAACAGGCCGGTACCCCTCCAGAACATCGAGCGTAATCTGAACGGGATAGCCTTCCTTAGCCACGAAGTAATGTGACAGCGGATAGCGTTCTTCACCGTCCACCACTTTCATCAACTGCCCATCGTAATAGGCGCTTACGAAATTAACCGGCTTGGACCCGATACGCTCTACATAATCCCAACGAACATTGAGCTCATATGACCTTTGCACATTTGGAAGGGTGCATTCCCACCGTGTATTGCCAACGCCATCAATATCATAGAGATGCATCAGCTTCGGGATCAGTGTGAACTCAGCGCCAACCTCATAGTCATTCGTAAATATCGGTATGAGGTCATAAGCCAAACTGAGCGCGAGTGTGTAATCATCCCCCTCCGAAACCCGTTCGCTCAGCAGCCGATCCGCAGCCAGGGGCGGGTGCGGTTCGGCAAAATCGACTGAGCTCGCTTCGCAATCTAAAAAGGTTCTCACGGTGTACTGTTGACCCTTCTGCACGCCAAACCGAAGGTCCAGATTTTCCGCCGCCTTGACGTCTACCTTCCACTTCAGCTTGCCATCGGGCACATCCGGAGTCACTTCTGGGGCCCAAAGCGTAAAACGGTCATCCGATATCGTTGGCGTCCAGCCCTTGTCAACCAGGAATTCAAACGTTGCAGTTTCGTGCGCTTCGTTTTCAAAGGTGTCTCTTCCTACAATTTCCATATGCTCCGCAGCGGAAGGATCTATAAACGCCGTCCATTTATATTGTTGAGTTCCTGCAAACACTTGGACGGTATAGAGCCCGTCCGCTCCATAGATCCCGTTCGATTCGTCTATGCCAAGAAAGATGTTAAATTCATTCGTGCCCGCGTGCAGTATCATCGGATTATCCGCACTGGTAGACTCTCTGACTTTATGACGTACACCGTCCGTGACGGTATAATGGATAATCTGATACGGGCCGTCATATTTGACCCTGAATTTGAACGGCTTACCAGCATAGGTATCAAAGTTTGTCGGGTATTTTAATATTACACCCCGTTCCACTACAGTGTCAAAAGCCTCGTCGTCCGCAATCTGAACCGCAACGTAAGGCCTTACTTTCTGATAGACTCTGGCTACGTAGTGTTCACCGACGATACTCTCTTTACCCTTCCGGACAGTCGCTTGGAGTTTTATCCCATATTTTTGCGATGGATTCACTTGATCCAGCTGAATCGTCCAATGGCCGTTGCCGCCCGTTACTGGCAGCTCAGTCTCAGTATCCATCGAATACGCACCAAGCGACATCTCAGTTATCTCTGAACTATCGTAGGTTGCATCGACCTGGAGAGACTTAGCGCCCTTACCAACGTATACCTCCCATTTCTCATCCCTATCATCATCTGAAAAGTCAAATATTCCAAGTGTCACTGGCTTAAATGTCGAATCGCCAGGCACGGACAGCTTCACTTCTGCGTGCCCGGGATTACGAGTGATCGGTTCGTCTGTAATCTGTATTTTTTTGACTGTTTGTTCCGGTGATATAGTCAGCAAAACAAGATATTGATCCTCGCAGTCATCAGGAATAACAAACCGTTCGACTTCCGGTACCTCGGTCAACTGCCAGAAATCATATACTTCCTCCTGGCTTACCACCCCTATGTGCCAGCCCTCAGGCAGTACAGGTTTCGGGGCCCCTTTGGGAGCGAGTGTGAGAACTTCATAATCTTTTGTTTTATCCTGTACCTTATCAATCCCGCCCATAGGGGTGCAGTAAACCTGGTTATAGGCGGAGTCAGTGCCAAGTCGCTCTATCGTCAGCAGGGTTGGGTCAACAATCTCTACAACATCAGTTTTGTAGTTTGGTTTAGCGGTAGTTTCCGTCTGGACAAATGCAATATGCGTCTTGTTATCCGGGTTCGCAACGATTACATCGTATGGCTGCCCAGAGATCACACCGTCAGGAATCTCCCCTTTTGTCCAATCGTCTGGATTCTCCTCATAATCCTTGTGAGGGTCAAGCAGGATATTGTCCGGGGTTTCGTTCAGCAGCTTATAGTATATTTCTTTACAGCTGTCTACGAATGTCAGTTTAATGCTGCCGTCCTCCTGCAAAAATGCTGTTACAGGCGTGTTGGGGCTCTCGCCCATGCCCACTATCCCACGCACATCATTATCATAATATGCAATTGGTCGCTTCGGATTATTTGCAGCGTTCGTAATAGCAAATAATACGGATCCAACTTGGTTTACTTTATACTGAAGAATCGCTGTAGGTTTATCAAATAGCTGCCAGCCGTCTGCTTCGACAATGTCTTTGTCAGGCGACAGCTCCGCAGGAGCACTATCCTGATAGAACCTGTACCAAATCCTCAGGTTTTCAAATTCGGGATATGTGCCAGGGTGCATTTGGTTCCCAGTCTCGATGTCATTCCTCACCCAAGTATCATCCCGAGCCATCTCGATATATCCGCTGCGGATAAACCTGGCTTCCAACCAACTGTTTCCAAATCTGGGCAGCCCTCCGTATGGCGGCTCTGTATCGTCAGCTTTGGGCGTTCCGTCGGACGTGCTGATATCCGGCGGGGCTTCTGCCGCATATACCTTCACTGGCACCAACGAGAACAGCATCACCAGCAAAAGCAGTCCTGAAAGAAATCTTTTTTTCATAATGGGGTATCTGCCTCCTTCAATTTTTTCATCAAAAGCCGCTGTTCGTCAGCCGGTACCGATAGTGTTCTGCCGCGAACAGGAACAAATATTATGTAAAATCATACCCGGTTTTCTGCATTGTTTGTTGAGGCTGCCCTCCCTTCCTGTGCACCGGCATACGTGGACTTTGCAGCCGCGCCTGCCGCCTTGGTAGTTGCAGAAACCAGTCAGATATACATATATATTTCAGCCAGAGACGTAAAATATATACCTTTTTATTTTACATCCTTTTGTAGGAAATAAAGGTTCTCCTCGTGAAATGACAGAAACCGCGTGTGAAATGCACCTATCCTGCGGAGCAGAGGCACATATACGCGGTTCCCCATATGGATATTTAGAAAAATGGCGGCCGCATAACGTTGCAGCCGCCATCTCAATTTGGACTGTAATTATGCGGTCTTTCAGAATTACTCTGACGCTGACCCTGTTTTACCAAAGGATTTGATTCAGGATTTCACGTACTCTTTGCGTAGCAGCCAGCCCGGAATCTTTTCGCTCACTGCCGCCGGAAAACATGGCGGATTTCATATTTTCATACAATGAATTCTGAATCATATTCAGCTGCTGCTGATTCAGTGTAGCCAAGGACGTACCAACTGATATCTGTTTACCATTCCTGGAATATGCTGCTCTGGCACGCACATTTTCTGATGCTTCCAGGTCTTTTGCGGAGGATTTGTATGCAGCTGAATCTGCACCATCCGAAAGGATTTCTTTCAGGATTTTCTGAGTACCGACATAGGCGTCCCGTTGGTCGCTGTAACCGGTGCCATAGGCACATCGCATGTCACCGTAGAGCGAATTTTGCAGGAAATACGCATCACGCTGATTCAGAAATTCCAGTGGATCGCCATCCCACTTATCGAGTACCTCATGAGGTGCTATACGTGCATCTTCACCTGTCTCCAGGAAGCTGCCATCTACGTAATACCTCTCGTCATTTGTAATAATTCCATACTCTACAAGATCAGCAAGAAAATCATCCCACTCCTGTAAAGTCATATCACCGTTGCCATAGTGCAGCTGCTTACGAAAACGCTCCTTCTGTTCGGGAGAAAGGCTGCTGACAGTCTGCTTCTGATCCTCGGATATACTTCCCGTCTCTGAAAGCATTTTACCAAACTCCGCCTTGCGCGGAGTATAGTCAGGAATATACCACGTGCAATAAGACATCGGTCTTTCGATTGTATAGCTCCTATAAAATCCCATAGTAAGCCTCCTTATATAAATCAGCTATTTGAAAAAGTCACTTTCATGACGTACTCAGGATACAAAATACGAACGGTGTTTGCGGTTAATTCGCAGATTATCATAGCGTCCCTGCTAAGGAACTGTTCAAAAAATAGCTTGTAGCAATCACTTGCATCATCTTTCGACATACGGCGTGCTTTTCCTCGACAGGCGAAAGAATCTGTGGAACGATTATTACAATTTATTTTTTACAGTTCCTTACACAATCACCCATCTTAGCCAGCTTAAATGTTTGACAGCTCACCAGTTGTTAGTTGGGTTTTACAATAAGGACATTTCGCATACAAGAGAATTAGGAATCGTCCAGGAAATAAAAACCAACCACACACAGGACATCGAGCTATAAAAATTCGAGCTACATGAAAGATAAAAAATGCTAAAATCAATAAAACATGTATAAATATAGGTGCATCAGGAATATAAAGAAGTACTAAGCATAATAATCCGATCGGAAATAGACTAATGGGAAGCAGCAGATAATAATAAAAACGAATTTTTTTATAATGTGTTTTTATTTGTTCTGGAGAAAGGTGTGTTTTCATTTAATCACCACGGAACACAAAGTGGTTCGGCATCGTGACTACACTTATAAAGCGATAAAAATAATTCATGGTAGTCTCCTTTAATGTTTAAAGACTTTTATAATGAACATGGCATCGAACAGCATATTACATATGCGAACTTTTCCACAATCATAAGCATCCTCCCCTTTTTGTATATATCAACAGGTCAGAGAGGACAGCTGTTTGAGCCGCCCTCTCTTCCATGTTATCACGGGCAAAAGGCTCTCATTTCAAAGACCTTTTTGTTGTTTTTGGTTATTTGCAGCGTGATGGACTATTTCAGGAAAACTTAGATTTACTGCTTTCATCCAGCAACTCAAACAAATCATCCAATGTATTTACTTTGCCGATTGGCAAGCCCTTGAGCACCTCGGCCCAATCGACTCTGGGCAATGCCTGCAGCCATGAATAAGGGGAGTATCCGCCCTCCTCTAACGGGCCGGAAACGCAAGTGGCGGCACCAGCATCACAAACCACCATTTCTTTATCAGTTCCAACGGCTTTCTGGTACTCTTCCGGCGTAATACATCCCATTTTCGTCATAGTCTGCAAAGCCTCAATCCGCTCAAAAACGGACAGCTCACCTTGATACCGCTCTTTCAGATACTGGATATTTTCCTCTGTCCAGCCGTTAGTGCCAGGTACGTTAATAGGCTCGCGGCTTTCGCTCCACTTTGCATATTCGAGCCATGCAGGGGAATAACTGATATGCGCAGTTTTTATACTACTGTTAGATTCAGGGGCAATTTTTAAGACGGTTTTTGCCATTAAATCCTTAAAAGAAGTATTTCCTTTGCTCTTTGTGGATGTAAAATATGCTGACCGCTCATACCCTATATAAGAATTGATTTGCATAAGGTCTCCTCCCTAACATTATCAGACATAACCGAACAAGACAATTCTGCCAGGATTATAGTCTGAATAACTATAAAAGTACGATAAAATTTGAGATGTGCTTTTCCCGTTTTTCGCCATGGAATAGGCTTCACTCTCATTTAACGTTCCACTGTTTTTTGTTCCTTGGTTCATATGATAATGAACTTCAAACAAATCTCCATTTTCCTGGCACATTGCAATATTTCGTACATAAGACATTACATCATCTACATATCCTTGAGCTGTTCCATCTAAATCCGAATATACACTATAAAGGAAATTCTGGTCAGAGGAATTATCCTTAACATCTGCATAATAAGGAGAAAAATCCCACTTAGGATTCTCAATATAATACCACGCATACATTTTGCTTGCCAATGTACCTGCTTCTAAATATGCTGGATATCTTCTATAACGCTCAACTGTCCATTCCAATGGAATTACATTTTCAAGATAATCGGTCCAATCGATTGATTCGCGTTTACTTCCATAATGTCTTTGGTTCGCAGATTTAGTAAAATATACTGTAATTGATGTTGGGTCAGAAGTTGGCTCAGACATTGGCAAGGGCATTCCTTCACGATAGGCCAAGCTGTTATCAACAGCCTCTTGTACCAGACTTTCTGCTATTTGGGCTTTTCTTTCCAGCTCAACTTGTTCTTCTACAGTATTGAATCCCTCATTAGCTTCAATAATAGTTTTGAGATTAGGTGAAGAAATCCGGAGAATTTTCCACTCCCCATCTTCATTTACGATTACAAAGTTTCTATATACGGCTCCATTTTGTACACATCTATTTGTAGATTTCTGTGCGTTAATATTCATTTCTACATAATAAACAATAATGTCACTGTATTCTGAAACCTCATCATCAAATATAGCAGAGCTGATTTTTCCTACATCATCAGAGAGCTGAGAAATATTTTTGATTTCGATTGCATCCTCTTGAAAAAAGTCGTTTTCACCCCAATCGTCAATATAGCATCTCATTTCATCCTGATTATCTGCTGTAAACAAATCAATATATCCGTCAATATTGCTGTTATTAACAGATTCAGCATATTGCATTATCAACTCTTCGGGTGAAATATCATTCTCCGATAAAGCAAAAGCACTAATTTGCAAGATGCATGAAATACAAAGCACTATAAAAATATAGTTCACAAAATTCCTAAGTGTTTTCATAATATTATCCTTTCGCAATACAGTTTTAATCCACAGGTGAAAGCATAAATGTTTGGTAATTGGATATCCCCAAAATGTCGCTAAGCACCATTGCTTTTGACTCAATGTTAATAAAGATATCCAGAAACCACCAATACTAAAGCAGTATCTATAAGTTCAACACAAGCAAAGGCACCACCTCCTAAATACTTCCAGTTCATGGAGCTAAAGGTTTATAGGAATTTGGCAGCAAAATGTGACTGTGCCTAAAATTCCCTTCTATATACACTATGTCTGCTGAACATCGATTTTGGACATGAAATTAAAAAAAATTTTTTTCTTTTCGTCGTTCTTCCAGAAAGTACCATAAAATATACAAATTTACAGACGGTAAAGAACTGTATATGCTATGTCTGGTTATAAAAAGAGTGCGCCGGTTTACGACGCACCCCTTGCTGGATATAAATCAACTCGCATTTAGACAAATTAGCCGCCACATCTTGCCAACTGTTTTCTATGGTGCGTACAGTCGAAGCAACATAATACGACTGGCCAAAATTGATTTACAGTTACTTCCACAATGTCTTTGATTAGCTAATTTGGTAAAATATACTGTAATTGATGTTGAGTCAGCCATTGGCAAGAGCATTCCTTCACAATAGGCTAAGCTGTTATCAATAGCCTCTTGTACTAGTGTATTGACTGGTATATATTTAGTCAAACAAGTATTCCATATAATGCCATTACATGTTATACTAAAAAGAAAAGGCAGTGACAACAATGGCAAGACCGAAGAAATACAT